>JAIVIG010000078.1 GCA_020200675.1 Actinomycetota bacterium | reverse complement strand
GGTGACGAGCGGGCGGATCGGGGTGGCCGCCTCGGTGGTCTTCGGCGGCTTTCAGTTCGTGGACGACCTGCTCCCCGGAGAGCTCGCCGAAAGGCTCTCGGAAGCCTTCCTCCCCCGGACGGTCTCCGCGTTCCTCTTCCTCTTGCTCGCCGTCGCCCTCTTCTCCTGGATGCTGGCCATCCTGGGCACGGTACTCACCCACGCGGGCTTTACCCTCTCCCGCTCGCCGGACGGCAAGTACCTCCACATCAAGCGCGGCCTCCTGGAGCGCCACGAGTCCACTGTGCCCCTCGCGCGTATTCAGGCCATAAGGGTCGTCGAGGGTGTCCTGCGCCAACCGTTCGGTCTCGCGGCATTGCGCGTGGAGAGCGCGGGCTTCGGCGCCGAGAGGGGCGTCTCGACCATCCTCTTCCCGCTACTGCCCCGCGGGGAGGTAGGAAAGTTCCTGCGGGTCGCGGTCCCCGAGTTCGCCGCCCCGCTGGACCACCTCGAGCCGCTGCCGGGCCGCGCGCGGCGGCGTTACGCCTTCCGGTCGGCCCTGCCGGTGCTCGTCCTGGCGGCGCCCTACGCGGTCCTCTTCTTCTCGTGGGGTCTCGCCGGGCTCTTCCTCGCGCTCCCGGCCGCCCTTTACGGCCTTCTTCGATACCAGGCGGCCGGACACCGCCTCGACGATGACCGGCTCGTCCTCCGATTCCGGCGGCTGGCGCGCACGACGGTCGTCGCGTCGCGAGGCAGGCTCCAGTCGCGCGGGTACTCCGTCTCCCCCTTTCAGCGGCGCGTGGGGCTCGCGACGCTCAAGGTCGAGGTCGCCTCCGGTTCCGGTGGGGCGGCGTTCTGGCTTGCGGACGTGGACGCGGAGGTCGCGGAGGGTCTAGTTGAGGCGCTCTCCGAGCGGGCTGCCCGAACCGCGACCCGGTAGCGCTCGACGTAGCTGCGATAGACTCGGGCTTGCGAGTGGGCACGAGCGGTCGTAATGGACGCTCGGGTTCGTGGCAGGGTAAGATGCCCGGTAAGGCGGGAAGGAGCTCTGCGTGGAGCGATCCGGGATGCAAGGCCGAACGGGGTACGTCGCTGTCGGACTGGCCCTCGCGTTCCTGCTCGGCGTTTATTTCGTCTACCCGATCCGGGTTGTAGTCTTGATCTTCCTGCTGACGCTGCTCCTCTCCACAATCATGAGCGCGCCGGTGAACTACCTCGCCCGCCGGGGTGTACCCCGCGTGTGGGGGACGCTGGCGGTGTTCGTGGGTCTCTTGCTGGGCCTCCTGGTGGTGCAGTTCGCGATAGCCCCCCTCATAGACCAGACCCAACAACTGCTCGCGGATTTCCCGGCGCTCCTGGCTGCGGTACAGGTCCTCGTCGATCGACTGGAACAAGCCACGGGTCTCGACCTGACGGAACCGTTGTACGCGGAGCGGCTGCTCGAAGCGGCGCAGGAACGGGTCTCGGGACTCTCGGTGGAAACGGTCGCCAGCGCGGGCTTCAGCATCGCTAACGTGCTCTATCTAGGAGTCGTGGTCCTTCTGACCAGCATCTACGCGGTCCTGCAGCCGGCGCCCCTGGTCAGGGGCTTCGTCGACCTCTTCCCGGCCGGGCGACGGCAGCGGGTCCGGGAGATACTGAAGGAGATGTATCGGAGCGTCCAAAAGTGGTTGCTGGGACAGTTCGCGGACAAGATGATCGTCGGGGCGCTCGTGGGGCTCGGCCTCTGGGCGGTCGGGATACCCTTCGCGTTCTTGTTCGGGCTCTTGACCGGTCTCTTGGGTCTCATCCCGTACGTCGGCGTCGTCGTTTCGCTCGTGCCGCCGGTGCTTATGGCTCTGGCTTCGAACCCCATGGACGTTCTGTGGGTTCTGGCGATTTACTTCCTGGTACTGCAGATCGAGGCGGATCTCCTCTACCCGGCCGTGATGAGCCGGGCGGTGTCCTTACACCCGGCGGCGATCATCTTCGGCCTCTTCGTGATGAGCGTATTCTTCGGGTTCGTGGGGTTCTTGCTCGCCGTGCCCCTGGTGGCCGCCCTGCAAGTCCTGGTACGCGAGCTGTGGACCCCGAGGATGGATCTGCTGGGGACCGATCCCAACCCCCCACCCGAAGAAGAGGAGCCGGCCAGACCGAAAGACAGCCGGCTGCGGCGGTTCCTCAACGGCCGACGACGCTCCTGAGCCCGGCTCCTCCACGGAGAGCCTCCCTTCTCGTCCCTCAAAGCGCACGAAGAGCGGCCGGCGGGTCCTCCTCGATCCAACTTTGCGTGAGGTAGAGCCAGAAGGCCAGCCCTCTGTACGGGCCGAAACCGGAGAAGCGCTCTTCTATCTCCAAGTCCGGCACTGTGTCGCGCCCGACGAGACGCGCGTAGGTGGGCCTCGTCCACGAGTCCAGAACGAGACGGGAGTACCTGCCGAGCATCATCATGACGTGCGCCGTCGCGTACGGTCCTACGCCCGGTAGCGCGAGAAGCCGCCTCTCCAGCTCGTCGTCCGGGAGCTTCTCAGGGGGCTCGTCCAGGGACTCCAGGTCCAGCTCCCCGCTGTCCACCGAGGAGGAGAGCGCGAGCAGGTACCTACCCCGGTATCCGGCGCGGACGAGGTCTCTATAAAACTCCTCTCCGGCCCCCGCCATTGCTTCTGGGGTGGGGAAGGCGCGTCCCCATGGGCCGGTCGGAGGCGCTCCGGGAGCCTTCTCGCCGAGGTGCTCGACCAGGGCGCTCACCATCCTCGTCGTCGCCGACCACGCGCAGTTGGTCGTGCACAGGGTCTTGACGACCTCCTCGAAGACCGTGGGGCTCCGGACCATGCGCCCCGCACCTCTCGTGACCCAGGAGAGGTCGGGGTCCCCTGCGGCCAGAGAGTAGAAACCCGACAGATCTTCGTCCAGGCGCAGCACGCGACGCACCGCGGCGAAGAGTCTCTCGCCTTCCTCGCGCTCCGGCGGCGGCCCGACCGCGTTCACGATGCCGTGCTCCGGTCTGCTTTCCGAGACCAGGACGGTTCGCGGACGGAACCCGTACACGGGCAGGGTTACCTCCAGAACGCCGGCTTTCTCGCCGAGGCGCATGGGGGGCAGGGAGGCGAGGCCGTGCGACCGGAACGTCCTCTCCAGGTTCACCGGCTCGCCGCCCGGTCCCGCGAGGGGAAACTCGACGGACCACGCTTCGCGGACGCTCGCTTCTCTCACCGGGCTCGTCCCTTTCTACGAGACGTGGGCGCCGTCGAGGAGTTCTACGGGCTCGCCGAGGTCGACCTTCAGGCGCCGGACGGTGCTCTTGCCGGCCTCGTCTTCTTCGACGACCCAGAGCTCGTCGAGGAGGGCCGATTCTTGCACGTCGCCGACGTGGGAGATTACGAAGATCTGGCCGAAGGTCTTTTTAAGGCGGTCGAGGGCGAGGAGGACGTTGCGGCGTCTGTCGGCGTCTAAAGCGCCGAAAACCTCGTCGAGGACGATGAAACCCAAAGACTCGGAGCCCTTGGCGGCGACCATCTTCGAGAGGGCGACCCGCGCGCAGAGGCTTACGACGTCCGACTCGCCCCCGGAGAAGCGCGAGATCTCGTACGCCTCCGAGAGGCCGTCGAAGAGCCTTACGCCGTAGTTCTCGTCGAACTCCATGCGCTCGTAGCGACCGTCGGTGAGGACCTTTACGAGTTCACCCGCCTCCCTCTCCAGGCGTGGGCGCACCCGCGCGGTGAGCTCCTTGTAGAACCTCGCCAGAAGCCTGTCCATCTCCCCGAGCTTCGCGGCGGCCCCGGCCTTCTCGTCGGCGAGCCGGCGCTGCTCGTCGTAGCGTTCGATCTCGCCTTCCAGGTTCTCGACCCGGCTCCGCGCCCGGCGCAGCTTCTCGTCGAGGGGCTCCTTCTCCGCGCGCAGCCCCTCGCGTAGCCTCTCCGCCTCCGAAACCCGGCGCCGGTTCGCCCCGTAAGCCCCCTCGTCGAAAGCGAGAGCGGAGATCTCCTCACGCAAGCGTCCGGCCTCCCGATCCGCATCCTTCCCTTCCTCGCTCGCCGTCTGTAGCCTCACTTCCACCTGTAGGCGGCCGCGCAGTCGCTCTTCGAGACCCTCGATCTCCCAGAGCAGACGCTCCAGCTCCGCCTTCTCTTTCTGGAGCTGTGCGTGCCTCTCCTCCACGTAGGCTGGACCTGCCTGGAGTCCGGCGATCTCCTCATCCAACTCGGCCACCGACTCGCGGGCCCTCGCATGGGCCTCCACGAAGCCCTCCACCCGTGGGTGGGCGTCGTGCAGCATGCGGAGCATCCCGACCCGCATCTCGGCCTCCTCTAGGGTGTCCAGCGAGACGGGTTCGACCCCTCCAAGCTCCCCGCGCAGCTTCTCGACCTGGCCTGAGACCCGGTCCAGCAGGTCTCGCAGACCTTCGAGGTGGGTCAAGGCTTTTGCCCGCTTCTCACGAAGGGCGTATGCTCTCTTCTGGAGTTCTTCCGCCTCTCCGAGTCGCCGTAGCACCTCGCTGGCCTCCTCTTCGAGAAGCCGGCACTCCGATAGGGCTTCCTCAGCCCGTCCGCGCGCCTCTTCGGCCTGCCGCTGAAGCGTCTCTATGACCTCCCGGTGCTCGTCCCCATCGAAGCCCCGGTGGCAGGTCGGGCACTGGGCGACCTCTTCGGAGTCTTCGATCATCCGGCGCGCCCGATCCAACCTTTCGGCGTCTCGCTCGTCGGCGTCGGCGAGGCCCTTCTGCTGGGCTGACTGTCGCTGCAGGCTTCGCTCCTCCCTGCGCAGCTTCTTGAGGTTCTCCTCCAGCGCATCGCTGGTCATCCCCTCCATCTCCTCGTCGAGCCGGGCATCCTGCCCACCTCGTCCTCGGCCGCGGAGAGCGTGTGCCATCCGGGCAAGGGTTCGCCTGCCGAGCCGTTAATCATGCCGCCGACGGCCGCCTCGAGCTTGTCCAGGAGATCGGAAGCCGCGCTGACCGTCCGGTGCGCCTCGACCTTGATCCGACGGAGCTCCTTCTCGGCCAGCTCGCGGCGCTCGTGCCGGTGGCGGGCCTCTTCCAGGGACTGTATCTCCACTTCTACCTCGGACAGCCCCTCCGTCCGGGGCCTTAGCTCCTCGATCCGCTCCGCATCCGCGTCCAGCCCCGCCAGCGTCTCCCGCAGCTCCGCCGCCCGCTCCGCTGCCCGCTCCCGGCCAGACTCCGCCGCCGCGAGAGCGCTCGAAAGCTCGTTGTGCCTCCGGTACGCCTCCTCGAGCTTCTCGCCCTCCGCCCGTGCCCTCGCAAGCTCGCCTTCGGCCTCCTCCAGCTTCTCCTGCAGGCGCGCGGTCGCCTTTTGGGAGGTGCCGAGCTGATCGCGGGCCTCCCTCAACTCCTCCTCGAGCGCGTCGCGGTCCACGTCGGCGATGCGGGCTTCGAGGAACTTGGCCTCGTTCTGGAGGTCCTTCTTGTCTGTGCGGAGGAGTTCCTGGGCGTCCTCTACCTGATCTATGCCGAGGATGCGCGCGACCTCGCGCTGGCGTTTTACCCCCGTAACCCCCGCGAAGAACTCGAGCTCCTTCTGGCGAGCGAAGAACGTCGCCTCGAACGCAATCCGGTCCATGCCCAGGAGGCTCTCCTGCACCCACTCCGTGACCTCCGAGGGGCCACCGATTAGCTCTTCCTCCCCGGCGTAGGCCCGGGCCTCGGTCTTGCCTTTATGGAGGGTTCGTACGACGCGGTAGGGGGCGCCGGCGACGTTCAGCGTGACCTCGACGGTCGTCCTCTCGGCCGTCGTACCCCCGCTCCAGGGGAGGGAGTCGTTCGAGAAACGCGAGTCTCTGCCCCGTGAGCCAAAGAACGCCCAGAGTATGCTCTCGAAGATGGTCGTCTTCCCCGAGCCGTTCGGTCCTACGATGCCGACGGCCCCCTCCGGCGGGAGCAGCTCCACGCGGTCGCGGAACTGTTTGAAGTTCTCCATGACCAGGCGTTCCAGGATCATGGCCGCTCGCCGCCTCCGGCCGCCTTCAGGTAAGAGAGTCCCTTTTCCAGGAACTCCCCGGCGAACGCGGGCGCAAGCTCTCCGCTCTCGCGCCGCGCCCCCACGAACGCCTTGAACTCCTCCTCCAGCGACCCGAAGCTCGCCTCGGGTCCCTCGCCCGGGGCCTCAATCGTGCCAGTCTCGGTCACCTCCAGGCTGTAGTTCAGGCACCGGCGCTTGAGCTCTCGCAGCAGGGCCCGGTCCATCTCCCCGGCGAGCGCCCGCGGGGCGTCCACGACCTTCTGGCGCACGATGGCCCCGTCGAGGTCCCGGGCCTCGGCGCGTTCGCGCACGACCTCGGTCAGATCCGCGCCGGTCATGTCGGTGGCGTTTATCTTGGGCAGGTCTATCATGGGACGCGTCTCTACGGGGACGTGCTCTATCTCCACGCCACCCTCGGAGAAGGTGAGGATCGCGAACCCCGGCTCAGAGTCGACCTCTCCGAAGCCGAAGCGCTCGGTGGCCCCGGCGTAGTAGGTGTTCTTTTTGTGCTCGTGGAAGTAGTGATAGTGGCCCAAGGCCACGTAGTCGAAGTCGCCAGAGAGGACGCGGTTAGGCAAGTCTACCTCGCCCAGCTCGTGGCCTCCTACCTTGAGGCCCGGGACCGTGCCGTGGGTGACCATGATGTTTACGTCCGCGTTCCTGTCCGGGGTCACGACCACCTGCCGGTCCCCGACTGCCCCGTGCGGGACCAGCGCGAGCGTCACGTTCGCCCCCCCGAGCTCCACCGGCTCGTACTCAACGTCGAAGCCGTGGGCGAAGTAAGCGCCGACCATGTTCGCGTACTCCAGGGCGGCGGTCGTGGTGCGCAGGCGCGGGGTCTCGTGGTTACCCGCTATGCCGTAGAAGGGGATGCCCCTCTCGACGATGCGGGCTGTTTGTTTGAGGAAGCCGATGATCACGTGCGTCGCCGGCCGGATGGAGTCGAACGCGTCGCCGGAGTGGATGACGAGGTCGACCTCGCGCTCCAGGATCTCGTCGACCGCCCTTCTGTACGCCTCCTGAGCGTCGACCTCCCGCTGGTTGCGGTTCGTCTGCGGACAGAGCTTCGCGTACCGTGTGTACCCCAGGTGCGTATCCGAGATGTGAGCAACCCTTACTATCTCAGTCCTCCCTTCAAAACCTGCGCTATTCTAGTCGTATTGTACGGTGGACTCACGCGACTTCAGAGTGGCAACAAGAAACAATTATGGGGTATCTCAGGTCTGCGCTCGATGTTTGGCGATCAACTCTCTGACCGTGGGTACCAACGCGTTGGGGATTTCCATAAAGGTCTGGTCGGAATCCTCGAAAACGGCCTCGTCTTCGGCGATCGCTTCTTCTTCGGTCTGCTCCTCGTAGTGCGCGAGAACCTTCCGCACCCTCTCTTCGTCCCAGCCCGGTGGGAACCTGGTCTGGCTCATCGCTCTCCTCTCCGACGGCGGCGCCTCCGGTAAGCTACCAGGGGCCTGCCTCTCAACTCGTACGCAGTGATCACGAAGATACCATCTGATTTAGCTTGCTTCTTCCGCCTTTCTTTGCTCGAAGCCAAGACCGCGCATAAGCCAGCTGGTAGTGGACTTGTCCAGTGCAGCCCTTCGTCCTGTGAAGCCACGAAGGTCGTTCGTAAAGGGCTTAAAGCCGGCGATGTCACAGACGAAACCGTTCATCCCCTCTGCGTAATCCAAAATACGAACAATCGCCTTGCGTTTGTCTACAGCGGAAGCGGTCTTTCCATGTACTACTTTGTCGCGAACTGCCTCGGCCTCTTCGAGCATGTTCCGTAGTGGAGCCTTGATCGGCTTGCCAAACACGTTTTTGAACAGGCGGTGGAACTCCTTCCGTGTCATGTGGTGCTGATCGACGAAGTTGCGGGCTACCTCAGTATCGGCCCGATGATGCTTAACTGCGCCGCAATAGAGCATGACATTGTGAGCCTTCTCCAAGCGAGTGAACATGAATCCGAGGGGAACTTCCCAGTCGAAACCCTCGATCAAGGTCGGAACGTCAGCAAAATACGCTTGTACTTCACCACTACAAACCTTGTAGTGGTTGACGACGCCACGCCAGCTTCCCGGTACAGATTCAGCCACTTGTTCTCCTAAACGCCAACCCTACTGAGCGGCGTGTATATAACTAACCCACCCCCCAACAAATATAGCAAGAAGGTAGAGAGTAAGCTGCTGTTTTTTCAGGTTTAGTCTCGCATCCGCTCCAGGCCGCGCAGGACGGTCGAGTTCGCCCTCGTGCGCCGTGAGGCGGCGGGTTTTTCGAGCGTGTTCAGAAAGAGCCTGTACGGGTCCCGCGGGCGCCCGTCTCCGCGCGCCAGGACGCTCACTGCGTCGAGGGCCTCGCGCACGCGCTCCTCGTCGAGCCCGGCGACGTCTTCTCTAATTTTGGTGATGACGGGCGCCTTCTGCATGAGACTACGCATCACGCTCTGCACCTCGGTGGCGGCGTCTACGTTGCGGCCGCCGTAGATGTCGGTACCCTGCTTGCCCATGAGAACGGGCGGTCTCGGGAACCGACCGAAGACCGGCACCGCGTAGTGGGCGTGGCGCAGGAGGAGGCGGCCTTTTTCGAGCTGCAAGAGCTCCTCGCGGGTCGTCGTGGAGAAGGAGCGGTAGCTCGCGTTGGTCAGCTCCTCGTCGCCGATGCGGCCGTAGAGGCTCGTTGCGGCGTTGCCTATGACCTCGTCGTCCACCTTGCTGCGGAACTGCTGCGCCCCGAAGAGCGTCAGGCTCAGATGCCGCCCGCGCGCGGAGATGTCCACTAACGTGTCCTTGAGAGAGGAGGTCTTCGCGCCGGAGGGGGCGTACTTGTTCAGCTCGTCGATGAAGATTATTAGCTTGTCCACGCCGAGCCGGCCCTTCTCGGCCTTCTCCCAGACCTCGTTTATGACCTTTGTAACCACGAGGTCCTGGGGGACGCCGGAGAGGTGCGAGATGTCCACGACCCGCATCTCCCGGTCGGTGAACGCTTCCTCGACGTTGGGGGAGCCGTCGTAGTCGACGTGTCCGCGCACCAGGAGGCCGCTGCACTTGCTAGGGAGGGTATTGAAGCGGTTCCAGACCTTGTTGATGGTCATGTAGTTGTGACCGTACCAGGAAGTCTTTTTTTCTTCGTCCTCGAAGTAGTCCTGGATCTCACGCATCAAGCCCTGAAACTCGTCCTGGGTATCTACCCCTCGCTCGCGCAGCGTCTCGACGAAACCGCGGAACTTGTCGTCGTAGTCAGACTGCTCGAAGATGCGTCCCGCGTGCGGCAGCACCTGCCCGAGGTCCCAGACGATGGGATGAACCAGCTCCGCCTCGCCGCGGGCGTTGCGCAGGGTGTTGAGGCTGTTTTTGGGCAGGTCCGCCGGGTAGACCGTCCGCTCGTTCGGGTCCATCCCGTACCGAAGCGGCGCGAAGACCCGCAGCTTCTCGAAGGGCCGCATCTCCAGCCCCAACGCCTCGTACATCTCCTTCTCTTCGGGCGAGAGGCCGCGCTGTCTGGCCTTCTCGTAGCGCCCGGCGAGGTCTGGGTCCTCGTCGGGCTCTACCTCCACCGGCTTGTCGAGGTAGAGCAGGTCGGCGCCTTTGACGTTGAACATCAGGGCGGCGACGGTCTTGCCCTCCGCCTTCTGGAAGACGCTGGAGATGGTGAAGAGGGCGTGGCTGGTCTTGGTCGAGAGACCGCTCATGCCGGTGATGTTCATGTGCCCGGCCTCGGGGCCGAGGAGGTAGTCCTCGTCCACGTAGAGTGGGGTGCGCTGCGGGCTCCCGTTGGCTCCGCTCTCGTTGCCGTTCTCGTGGAGGAGCATCGGGATCTTCGTGCCCGAGAAGTCTTCGGAGCCGAGGGCGAACTCGATGGCTGGACCGGTGGCGAAGTAGACGGGGCCGCTCTTTACCGGGCGTTTGCTCTTTTTGCGCTCCTCGCGGTGTTTTGTGGCGAGCACGCGGGCGCGGAAGACCAGGATCTCGACGCGGTCGGAGAGGGCTTCGAGCGCCGGGTCGCCGTCGTAGGCGTAGAAGTCGTCGAGGAAGGACTGGAGGTCGGAGTAGCGGCGAGGATCGTCGAGGACGGCGATGGCCGTGGCGTCCTCGGCTTCGGCGGCGACGATGTGGCCGATGTCGAGCCTCTGGGCCGCGTCGGACTCGGCGGTCCAGAAGTAGAACTCGTGGGCCGTCGCCGGTGCCTCCTCGCTGGTGACGACCCGCCCTATAGGACCGGAGACGTCATCCAAGAATTCCGGGTGCAGCATCTAGTTCCTCCCTACGGCGGTGAGCTGACGCTCCAGCCTCGCATACGATCGTTCCGAGCCCTGCACGAGGGGCTTCAGGATCTTCTCTACGTAGTGTATCGGGTAGATCATGGACGGCCAGCGCGGGTCGGGCTTGGCCAGCGGGGCCCGCTCGGCGAGAATCCAACGTGAGATCTCATCTATGCTCTCCGGCGGCGTGTCGCGGTGGGCCTCGACGCGCATGAGGGACCCGAGGGCGTCCGCGCCCCGCTGCTGCGGCCACATCCTCAGGTACCACGAGGTCCGCTGCTCGCCAGGATCGCGCCTGAGCTGCC
>JAIVIG010000077.1:10665-21998 GCA_020200675.1 Actinomycetota bacterium | reverse complement strand
GTATTATCGCCCTCCCGGGTAACCATCGAGTAACAGTTCCATAAAGGTTTCTTAACAAAACGAAGATGCCGTAGTAACCGTTGACTTCGGCTATCCATTCCTTGTCGAGATACTCTGCTTGCCAATCCTTCTTCTAGTCACTCTTTCAATAGACGAGCCACCTGGAAGGGGTCCGAGGAGATCACGGGGGCGGCGTAGAGTTCCATGGCGCCTATGTCCGAGGTGCGGTTAGCAGGGTCTCCCCGGTCGACCACGTGGATCACGACCGGGAAGGAGGACCAGTCCTCCTCGGTGGACGCTGACGGCCGCAGGTAAAAGGCGACGTTGAAGGACGAGACGCCAAGATCTCGCGTGTAGCGCAAGAGAACTCCGGCGAGAAAGCGGCGCAGGTGCTCTCCGAGGTCCGGGCCGAGGAGCACGACTTCTTTCTCCTTCGCGGGCGTAAGGCTGGCGATGCCCCGGACGTCGGAAGAGCTTCCTGGTGGCGGGGAAATACCGAGTCCCAGAGCCTCGTGTACCTGGTAGAGGTCCGAGAAGTAGTCCGAGCCGTAAGCGTTCTGGTACTCTAGCGCCGCCCGTCGAAGCCGCTCGACCTTCGGGTAGTGCGCGCCCCTGGTAGCGGTCATCTGCATGTGGCCGTGAATCACGGAGCTTCCGGCACGCCAGAGGCAGTTCCACATCAGGAACGGGTACTTCGCCTCCGGGTCGGTTGCAAGTGCTCTCTCCATCCACTCCAGGGCCACGGAGACGTAATCGTCCACCTTCTCCGGGGTGAAAGCGAGAGGATCGTGGTCGTCGAAGACGACGAGGCCGTGGAAACCGTCGTACTTGGCGACGTTCGAGGCCGTTATCGAGTAGGAGCCCCGGACGCGGCCGAAGACATCCTCGGGCGTCATCTCCTCGGGTGTGCAGAACGGGTCTCCGCGGGTCTCCTCGATCTCACGGCGCAGGGCGTCAGGCCCGCCCCCTCCGGCAACGTCGAAGGGACGCGAGGCGCGCAGCTCGTTGAAGAGGGCGCCTTCGAGGGTCACATGGTTTGTGACCCTCACTATCCTCTGCTCGCGCACGGCGTCCACGGAGCCGAAAGTGTTTTCCACCCAGCCTCGCATCCCCTCCGGCACCTCCAAGCGGCCGGTGGTAGCCCGTACGTCGAAGAGGCGGTCCGCTATCTCCCGTTCCTCCGGCGGCAAACCCTCCATGAGGGCGTCGAGGTCCGTGACCCTTTGCTCCGGCGCGCTCCCGGCGCTCAAGCCGCTCCTTCGGCGTCTTGCAGACCCCACAAGTCCCGGTAGGCGTCCAGCACCAGCCGCCTACAGTCCTCCGGTAGGTCCCCGAACGAGATCTCGCACCCCATCCGCTCGTAGGGTGGTCGCCCGCGACGCAGGCTGCTCCCTCCAGACACGAGCGGATCTCCGCTCATCGACAGGTAGGGATACTCGCCCGGCTTCTTCAGGCTAAGAAGCCCCGTAAAAACCACCGTATAACGTTCGGCGGTCACGCCGCCGTCATCGTATATTCATCCGTAGCGGGGAACGCCGTCCGGCAGCAAACGTTCTCGTCTCTCTGGTAATCCCATACTCGCATTGTACGACCGAATCCTCATCGCGGGCGAGAAAAGGGCGAAGAAGTCTCCTTTATGCCCGGCCGTCGTTGTCTTCTTGGGCGGGAACTACCAACGAGAGTATTCCCATCAGCAGGAGCGAGATCAATAGCAGCGCCGACACCATGAACACGACCCCATACCATCCGTAGGGGTCCCAGAAGAGCCCGCCTAAAGTTCCTACGACGCTGGAGCCCGCGTAGTAGAAGAGCAGGTACAGAGAGGAGGCCTGGGCCCTCTCCCCGGCGGCCCGCTGCCCGACCCACGCGCTGGCGACGGAGTGGGCCCCGAAGAAACCGAAGGTGTACAAGGCAATCCCGGCGATGACGACGTACAGGTTCACGCTGAGGGTAAGGAGGGCGCTGACGAGCATGATAGCAACGCCCAGCAGGATCACCCCGCGCCGCCCGAAACCATCCGAGAGCCTCCCCATCAGCGCGGAGCTCGCCGTGCCCATCACGTAGACCGCGAAGATAAACCCCACGGCCGTCTGGCTCAGATCGAACGGCGGACCGACGAGGAGATAGCCGACGTAGTTGTACAGGGCCACGAAGCTCCCCATGAGCAAGAACCCCACCCCGAAGACGCACAACAGACCGGGATCCCTCGCGTGCCGCAAGAGCGCTCGTGGCAGCTTCCCGATGTCGAACGGCCGGGGGCGAAAGTTCTCCGAGGCAGGCAGCCCAATAGCGAACCACGCGGCCCCGAGCAGCCCGATGGCGCCGATCGCGGCCAGGGCGACCTGCGAGGAGTAAGCGTCGGTCAGGACGCCCGTCGAGATCCTCCCGGCCATCCCACCCACGGCGGTGCCGCCCACGTACAGCCCCATCGCCAACCCCAAAGAACCTTCCCCAAACTCCTCCCCGACGTACGTCATGGCGATGGAGGGCAAACCCGCGAGGACCACCCCTTGCAACGCCCGCAGCCCCAGCAACGACAGAAAGTCCGGGCTCGCGGCGACCAGCAGCGGCTGACTGCTAAAAGCTGACAGCTATAAACTACTTGAACAACGGCCCCTTCTCGTCGGCGATCTCCGCGCGCGGGTCGTCGTCCGCGTCGTTGAACTGGGCCTCCTCGGTGGAGCCGGTGAGAGCGGTGGTCGAAGCCATACCCCCCGCGACGACCTGGGCGACGTCGTCGAAGTAGCCCGCGCCGACCTCGCGCTGGTGCTTGGTCGCCGTGTAGCCCTTCTCCTCGGCGTCGAACTCGGCCTGCTGCAGCTCGGAGTAGGCGGCCATTCCGCGGTCCTTGTAGCCGTTGGCGAGCTCGAACATGCTGTAGTTGAGCGTGTGGAAGCCGGCGAGCGTGATGAACTGGAACCTATAGCCCATCTCCCCGAGCTGCTCCTGGAACGTGGCTATGTCCTCGTCGGAGAGGTTCTTCCTCCAGTTGAACGACGGCGAGCAGTTGTAGGCGAGGAGCTTGCCCGGGAACTTCTCGTGTATGGCCTCGGCGAATTGCCGCGCCTGCTCGAGGTCCGGCTTGGAGGTCTCGCACCACACCACGTCCGCGTACGGCGCGTAGGAGAGGCCACGCGCTATCGCCTGATCCAGGCCAGACTGAGTCCGGTAGAAGCCCTCCATCGTCCGCTCCCCGGTGAGGAACTCGGCGTCGGTCGGGTCCACGTCGCTAGTGATCAAGTCAGCCCCATCGGCGTCGGTCCTCGCCACGATGACCGTCGGCACGCCCATCACGTCCGCCGCGAGCCGCGCCGAGATGAGGTTCCGCACGGCCTGCGCCGTCGGCAGCAGCACCTTGCCGCCCATGTGCCCGCACTTCTTCTCGCTCGCGAGCTGGTCCTCGAAGTGAATGCCCGCAGCCCCGGACTCGATCATGCCCTTCGTGAGCTCGAAGACGTTCAAGGCCCCACCGAAGCCGGCCTCGGCGTCGGCGAGTATTGGAGCGAACCAGTGGGTGCCGTTGCGGTTCTCAGAGTGGTCGATCTGGTCGGCCCGCTGCAACGCCTGGTTGATCCGCTTGACCACGTGCGGCACCGAGTCGGCCGGGTAGAGGCTCTGGTCGGGGTACATCTGCCCGGCGAGGTTCGCGTCCGCCGCGACCTGCCAGCCGCTGAGGTAAATAGCCTCCAGCCCCGCCTTGACCTGCTGCACGGCCTGGTTACCCGTCAACGCCCCCAGAGCCCTGACGAACGGCCTCTCATGCATCAGCTCCCACAACCGCTCGGCCCCCAATCGCGCCAGCGTGTGCTCTATCTTGACGGTCCCCCGCAACCGCGCCACGTCCTCCGCCCCGTACGGACGCTCTATGCCCTCCCACCGCGGGCCTTCCCACTCCCGCTGTATCTCCGCAACCTGATTACCGTTGAGCATCTTCTCTCCTTCTCTCCGACTTCCATGCCTACACTAAGTACAGAGTAGACATACGTGCAGTTTGCACATAACTATTGTGTCCGCCGGTCTGTTTGTCCGGGAGGGTCGGTATTGCTGCTCCTCTAGTCCAGGTACTCGTAGCCGGGGTAGGTCAGGAACTCGACGAAGTCGTCGTCGGTGGAGATGCGGTCGAAGAGCTCGGCTGCCTTACCGAACTCGTCGTTCTTGTAGCGTTCCTCGCCGACTATGTCTTTTATTTTGTCGAGCTCCTCGTCGAGGATCCGGCGGAAGAGTTCTTCGGTCACCTCGGTGCCGTCGTCGAACTTGCCCTGCGGGTGGTGGATCAGCTGCCACACCTGGGCCCGGCTGATCTCCGCGGTTGCGGTGTCCTCCATGAGGCCGAAGATCGGGACGGCCCCGCGACCCGCGAGCCAGGCCGCCAGGTACTGGATGCCGACGCTGACGTTGTTCCTGAAGCCATCCTCGGTGATATTGCCCTCCGGCTTTTCGAGGAGTTGTTCCGCCGTCGGGTCGACGTCCTCGCGCTGCTTGTCGATCTGGTTCGGCCCCGTCATGATCTCGTCGAATGCATCTTTGGCGGTTCCTACCATGCCCGGGTGGGCCACCCAGGTCCCGTCGTGCCCGTCTTCGGCCTCGCGCTCCTTGTCCTCCTGGACTTTGTTGTAGGCGAACTCGCTCCACTCCGGGTCGTCGCTGGAGGGTATCTGGGCGGCCATACCGCCGATCGCGTGTGCCCCGCGCCGGTGGCAGGTCTTGATCGTGTAGAGCGTGTACGCTCGCATGAACGGGACCGTCATCGTCACTTCGGCCCGGTTGGGGAGCAACATTTCCTTGTTGCGGAACTTCTTTATGTAGCTGAAGATGTAGTCCCATCGGCCGCAGTTCAAGCCCGCCGAGTGGTCCCGCAACTCGTAAAGGATCTCGTTCTCCTCGAAGGTCGCCATGATCGTCTCGATCAGCACAGTAGCCTTGATCGTACCCTGCGGCACCCCAAGCTCGTCCTGGGCCATCACGAAGACGTCGTTCCACAGCCTCGCCTCGAGGTGGCTCTCCATCTTCGGCAGGTAGAAGTACGGTCCGCTCCCAAGGTCTATCAGAGTGCTCGTGTTGTGGAAGAAGTACAAACCGAAGTCGAAGATCCCCGCCGGTACCTGCTTGCCGTCCACGAGCATGTGCTTCTCGTATAGGTGCCAACCGCGCGGTCGGGCGATGATGACGGCCAGGTCTTCGTTTAGCTCGTACTGCTTTCCGGTGTTGGGGTCGTCGTAGGTGATCGTACACCTTGCGGCCTCGTAGAGGTTGAACTGGCTCTCGAGCATGTTGTGCCACGTCGGGCAGTTCGCGTCCTCGAAGTCCGCCATCCACGTGCTGGCGCCGGAGTTGAGGGCGTTGATCGTCATCTTCCGGTCGGGAGGACCGGTAAGCTCCACGCGCCTGTCCTGCAAATCCTCGGGGATCGGCGCTATCTTCCAGTCGCCATCCCGGATCTCCCGGGTCTCGGGCAAGTAGTCCGGCATCTCACCGGCGTCGATGCGCTCCTGGCGCTCGGCCCGCTTCTGCAGGATCTCCTCGACGCGCCCGCCGAACTCCCGGCTGAGCTTCGCCACGAACGAGACCGCCTCCGGCGTTAATATCTCGGCGAACTCATCGGGGACTACAACCCGCCACTTTAGCAAGCCGTAAGCCACACCGCTCGATGGCCCGAATAAGACCCCAAACGAGGCCTTCTATGCCGCGGCAGCGACCCTACCCTGAACCGGTCGCGCGTAGACGACGCAACAACTCGGGTGGCAACGCCACCGGTAGAGCACCTCGCACTCCCACACGCCGTCGAGCATGACCCTCTGCCCGATCTCGGGAACCTGCTCCTCGTACCTGCGATCCAAAACCTCTTCCGTCTCCGGGTCCCTGTACTGTACCGGTATCATTAGCTACTCCTTCCGACACTTGACGACCGTGCAAGGAAGGCTAACAGCACCCTTGATATCAGTCCAATCGTTTGCTTGAATTGTGGTGATAGAAAAGGCCAATAGCTATTGGCCTTTTCGCCGTCAGCAATCAGCTGTCAGCCATCAGCGAGGTTGCGGAGAGGGAACGTTGGCGGATAGGGCGAAGCGGCAAGTTCGGCTATGCGCTCCGTCTCACGCCTCCGACAATCGCTTACCGGAGAGAAGCTGATCGCCGACTGCTGAAAGCTGAGAGCCAGCGACCGAAGGGAGCAGGCGTGCTTCTACGACAGATGGAGTGCTTTCTGGCGGTGGCGCGTTTGGGGAACGTGAGCCGGGCGGCCGAGGAGATGTACCTGACGCAGCCGACCTTGACGGCGCGGATAAAGGCTCTTGAGGAGGAGCTCGGGGACCAGCTCTTCGTGCGGACGAGCCGGGGGATGCGGCTGACGGAGGCGGGCAGGGAGTTCGTGGGGTACGCGGAGCGGTGCATGGCGAGCCTGGATGAAGGAAGACAGCGCCTCAAGGAGCTTCGGGGGGCTTCGGGCGGGCGGCTGGGGCTGGGGACGTCGCCGGGGGTCAGCACGTATGCGCTGCCAGCGATTCTGGAGCGGTTTACGGCGGCGCACCCACGGGTCGCGGTCTCGGTCAGGACCGGGCACTCGGAGGACATCCTAGAGATGGTGTTGAAGGAGGATGTCCAGCTCGGGCTCGCGCGGGAGATGGATCACCCCGAGATCGAGAGCTTGCCCTTATACGAGGACGAGCTGGTGCTGGTCGTTGACCCGCAACACCGGTTCACGGAGAAGGGGTCGGCGGAGATCTCCGAGGTCGGCCGCGAGCACCTCATACTCTTCGACCAATCATCCAGCTACTACGAGCTAACTCAGTCGCTCTTCAGGGACGCCGGCATCCGCGAGTTTAGCGCGATAGAGCTCGACAACATCGAGGCGGCCAAGAGGATGGTCGAGCACCGCCTCGGGGTCGCCTTCCTGCCCCGTACGGCGGTGGTAAGGAGCGTGGCGGCCGGTCACCTTTCTCTCATAGAGGTCGAGGACAGCCCCGAGATACAGCGCCCGATAGTAGCCCTGAGGAGGCGCGACGTGCCCCTCACCGGCACCGTGCAGGCGTTCCTTGAGGTAGCCGGCAGCATGGGCGAGACCCGCAACCGCGCCCAGCTCTCCCCCACCCTGGCCGCCGAGTTCGAGAACCTGCAACTCATTGACCTGTTTACCTGAGTTCTGGCCCTCGTCGTTATCGTCGTAGTCCCCTCGGCCTTCCGCATCTCGCGCTGCCTGCGGAAGTCTGTGCTGCTCCGGTTCGCTCCTCCCGTCCGGATCGTGTTGCCCGACCTTACAGACGGTGCAGAAATGGTCTGTAAGGTCGGGGGTCACTGCGCAACAGTTACGGAACCTGCCCGGTGTGGGACGTATACTCAGTAGTAAAGAAGAACGAACCGTTCGAGAGGTGAAAAGTGGAGCGCAAGAGAATCGTAGTCATGGAGGGTGACCAGACCGGGCAAGAGCTCCTCGAGGAGGCTTTGCGCGTCCTGGACCCTTCGGTGACGGGCCTGGAGCTGGATTTCGTCAGGTACGACCTCTCGCTGGAGAACCGGCGGGCCACCGAGAACAAGGTGGTGCACAAGGCGGCGAAGGCCATGAAGGAGTGCGGGTTCGGCATAAAGGCCGCGACCGTCACCCCCGAGACGTCGGGGGACGTGGGCTCGCCGAACGCCATCCTCAGGCGGGGCATCGACGGGACCGTCATCGTGCGCACGGGTAGGCGCATCCCCGGTGTGAACCCGATGATGGGCTTCCACGCCCCCATCTCCGTGGTGCGGATGGCCGTGGACGACGCCTACGGGGCGAAGGAGTGGCGCGAAGGCGAGGGGTTGGACGAGGTCGCGTTCCGGACCGAGAAGATCTCGCGCAAAGTCTGCCGCGGCGTCTCCGAGTTCGCGTTCATCCAGGCGCGCAAGATGCGGGCCAAGATCTTCGGCGGTCCCAAGTGGACCGTCTCCCCCGTCTACGAGGGGATGCTCAAGGAAGAGATGGACCGGGCCGCCGAGAAGAACAAGGACATCCGCTACGACCCGCAGCTCATCGATGCAACCTACGCGCTCTTGCTCTCGACCTACGGAGAGCCGCTCGTCATCCCCACCCTCAACCGGGATGGGGACTGCATGTCCGACATGGTCTTGCAGATGTTCGGCTCGATCGCGGGCGCGGAATCGCTCCTCATCGCTCTCGACGACGACGAGAACCCGGAGACCGTGATGTCCGAGGCCCCGCACGGCACGGCGCCGTCCCTGGAGGGCAAGAACGTCGCCAACCCGATGGCCATGATCCTCGCGGGCGCGGCCCTTCTGACCTTCTTTCACGAGGAGGAGGCCGACCGGGTCTCGCGCGCCATCTACGAGGCGACCTTCGAGTCGGTCCTGGAGGGAAACCGGACCGCCGAGCTCGGAGGCTCCAGCGGTACCCGGGAGTTCACCGACGAAGTGATCCGTCACGTCAAGACCAAGCTCGAGGTCTGGAGCGCGCTTGCTTAGGCGGAGGAAACGAGTCGAGTTCGAGATCACACCCGCGACGTTCGAAACGCTCGGCCTCGCCGCCACCGCCGGCCTGCGCTCGATGGCCGCCCCGGCCCTCCTAGCCCGGGCCATCCGGCGCGGCGACCTGCGTGCGCCCAACCTCCTACCCGCTCTGGGCTCCCCAAAGCTCTCGGCCCTGCTAACCCTCCTCGCCGTCGGAGAGATGATTGCCGATAAGACACCCCTGGTCCCATCCCGCACCTCCGCCCCCGCCCTGCTCGGGCGGCTCCTCTCTGGCGCCCTCGCCGGCGCCACTCTCTTCGTCGCGGAAGGGCGACGGAGAAACTCGGGCGCCATCCTTGGGGCACTCTCGGCCTTCGCCGCCGCCCACGCCGGGGAGAGGCTCAGGGCGGCGGGCGTCCAGAAGGGCATACCGGACCCGATCCTCGGAACCCTCGAAGACAGGATCGTCCTGGTCCTCGGGAGGCGCGTCTTGCGGCGGAAGGACTAGAAGCCGAGTCGGTCGAGTACGCCCTCGACAGAGCCTACGTAGAGACCGCCGAAGAAGTAGACGTGTACCAGCAGCGGGTAGAGGCTGTAGAGGTGGCGTCGCTCCTCGAAGAAACCCTCCTTTATAGGCCGGAGCTCGTGGTACCGCTCGAAGAACGGCTTGCCGAAGGAGTCGAAGAGGCTGATAAATGCCAGTTCGACCTCGGGGTCGGCGTGGTAGATCGCCGGGTCGAGAAACGCGGTGATCCTGTTGCCCTCCGCCAACACGTTCCCACTCCAGACATCGCCGTGGATCAGGGCGGGACGTTCCGGCTCCTCCAGGATCTCCCCGAGCCTCCCGGCTAGCCCCTCGACGCGACCGCGAAGGTTCGCCGGCAACCTACCCGCTTCGCTGGCCACCCCCGCGAGATACAGGAGACGTTGGTCCCGAAAGAAATCGACCCAGGAGCTCGTCCACGGGTTCGGCTGCGAGAGGCTGCCTATAAGGGTGTCCCGCTCGTGACCGTAGGCGCCGGCGGTAATATCGTGTAGGGCCGCCAGGAGATCCGCCGCGTGATCCTGTGCCGCCGAAAAATTCCCGCCGCCCGGCATAAACTCCATAAGCAAGAGCGCCTCCGAGGAGTGGTAGACCTCCGGCACCGGAAGCTCGCTCTTCTCCCGCAGGTACCAGAGCATGTACGCCTCTCGTTCGAGTTGCGACTCTCCGGAGCGATCTACCTTCGCGACCACGGACGTACCATCGGAGAGCTCCGCCCTGTAAACCTCCCCTATGCATCCTCCGCTCATCGGTCGCGCGCTAAGGAGACGCTCGCCCAGAGCGACCTCGACGCCTTCCGCGATAATCTGGTCAGGGGGCATGGTCGTCTCGCAGGCGCCGCCGGATATCCTCCAGGAGCCCCTCGACGCCGCCTCCACGAGGTCCAGGACGTGCTCGAAGCCCTCCGGGCCGCCGTAGAAGGGGTCCGGGACTTCCGATTCGAGCCGTTCTGGGGCGTATTCCAAAAAGGGCCGGACCTCGGCGCCATCCTCCCGGCAAAGCGCGGAGACCGTCCGGAAGTTCTCCTCATCCATCGTGATGAGGTAGTCGAAGCTCTGGCAATCTTCCGGCGTGATGCGGCGCGCCCGCTGGGAGTCGAGGTCTATGCCCCGGAGCGAGGCGCTCTTCTGCGCCCTCTCGTCCGGCGGCGACCCCACGTACCAGGGACCGGTCCCGGCGGAATCCACGAAGACCTCATCCCCCAGCCCCTCGCGACGCAGCACGTCCTCGAAGACGCCCTGGGCGAGCGGCGAGCGGCAAATGTTGCCCATGCACACGAAGAGTACCCGTACCACGACGGCTACTATAGCCGCTGGGCGGTCGGCCTGTCATCTCTGCGGTGTTGGATCGGGTGGCGTTGATCTAGTCGAAGAGAGGATCGAACTCGCTCGGGAACTGCCGGCGGACGTCGTCCATCTCCCCCTCGCTGACGGCCTCCTGGAGCACGCTCACGACGGCGCGGGCGTGGGACGAGGCTTCGTCGGTGTTCACCCCCTCGCGCTCGCCGATCTCCTGGAGGAAGTCGGGGAACGAGTAGATCATCGGGCGGTTCGGCGGCTCCCGGCGGAGGTGCTCGGCCAGCCCTTGTGGGAGCTGCGAAGCGAGGTCCAGCCCTTCGCCGCCGACCAGGTACTCCCCCAGAGTCGTGAGGGTGGCCCGGGTCGCCTCCTCCGCTTCGGAGAACGAGTCGAACCCCGCCCGTTGCCGAACCCGGTCGATAAACTCTTCGTACTGCACGCGCTCGCCCTCCCTTGTGTACTCTAGCTTATCGAGCCCCCTCTCGTACCCGGTCCCGAGCAACACGAAACGGAGATGGGAACGTCGGGCGCGGGCTCGCCGCACGGCCACTCGGTTCGCCTCAGCGTCAGGGCAGGAGCGGCGGCGATGGTCGGGGGGTGCTCCTGCCCGGCGGGCACTCGGGGGAGACCTCGCCAAAAAATGCCAGGCGTATGGCTGGAGCAACGCTGACAGAAATTTGAAGGTATAGAAGCGAATCGGCTCGCCTCCTGCCGCGCCCACCAGGTAGGACATCCCGCACTGGCTGTAGGAAGCGAAGGAGCCCCGGTCGTAAGCCACGATCTCCAGATCCGGATCCGTCCGCCGCGCCTCGGACGCCGCGCTCATGCCGGCCGCGTCGGCCCCGACGATGACGAACCGCTCGTACTGCTTCTTGTTCACCCGTGCTCCGTAATCGTTACGCCAGATACCCGACAGCCCGCCAGGCGAAGTAGGCCGCTACCAGGAGCAGCAGTAACCCGAGAGAGCGGTTGATCGCGACGCGGTAACCGGCGATCCTCTTCAGGTTTGGCAAGGTTCCGACGTACGTGCCGGCCGCGACCAGGATCAGCCCCTGGCC
>JAIVIG010000077.1:7103-10658 GCA_020200675.1 Actinomycetota bacterium | reverse complement strand
GCGTAACCCACCACCGCCGGCATGAACAGGTACGTGACCGGACTCAACCCGAGCGCCACCCCGGCCAGCGCGGCCGCGCCCAGGCCGAGTACCGAACCTTCTCCCATGAGCCCCAGCAGGTACGCCAGCCAGGGTTCGAGCCAGGCGAGTAACCTACCTATCCAGTCCACCTACTGATTCTCTCTCCTTACTCGACGAAGGCTTGTCACGTAGGCCAGTATCAGAAGAACAGTCCCAGTGAGGATCGCCGCGTACATCAAAGCCATGTCTGGTTGAGCATACATCCCGATATATAGGATGAGTCCTCCTCCGATCGCTGGCAGCACTGCAGCTCTACGCCGCAACGCTATCGAGACAACGACCAGTAGTAAGGAGACGATCAGGATCTCCGGACCGAAGCGTAGGACAACGTCCAACCATCCAGGGACCTGGTCCGCACTGGCTCCAGTTCCGCTCTGATCCATCGAATCCATCCCCGCCATCCCGCCCTGCGCTGCCGCAGCACCTCCTGCTGCGAAGAGTCCCACTGGGACGGCTACCATGCTAAGTGAGCAGATAAGAGTACCTCCGACGCCAATGGCGCCAGCGAACGTCGCTAGGCGGCCTTTACTCCTCTTAGCAGCTGGGCGCGTACGTTCGCCGTATGTTGGCTCGTTCTGGTTTTTCACTTTACCTTCTCCCTCTCACGCCGCGTCCCCGGCAGCAGCCGGCCGGCGAAGGAGTTGGTTAACACCAAGCCCACGCTCGCCGCCATCGCGAGCATGGCCCAGACCGGTGCCACGAGGCCCGAGATAGTTACCAGGACCCCGATGCCGTTGAAGGAGAGGGCAAGGATCACGTTGGTGAAGGTCAGGCGGTAGCTGCGCCCGGCGAGCTCCCTCGCCTCCACCAGCGTGCCGAGGCGGTCGCCCGTCAGCACGACGTCCGCCGCCTCCACTGCGACGTCGGTGCCAGCACCGATGGCTACGCCGAGGTCCGCCTGCATGAGGGCTGGGGCATCGTTTATGCCGTCGCCGACCATCGCCACGCGGAAGCCCCGTCCTTGAAGCTCCCGCACCACCGCCGCCTTGTCCTCGGGCAAGACCTCAGCGCGGTACTCGGCGATGCCGACCCGCTCGGCCACGGCCCGTGCGGTCCTTTCGTTGTCGCCAGTGAGCATCACCGGCTCGATGCCTGCCTCCTTCAGGCGCCCGACCGTCTCTTCAGCGTCTTCCTTAATGCGGTCCGCCAGAGCGAGGAGGGCCGCCGGCTTGCCGTCCATGGCGAGGGCCACCACGGTGTTGCCCGCCGCCTGCAGAGCCTCTATCTCCCCACGCGCCGAGCCGAGGTCTACGCCCTCGCCTTCCAGGAAGCGGGGGCTGCCGACGGCAACCGAGAGGTCCTCGACCTCAGCTCTCACCCCCTTGCCGGAGACGGACTCGAAGCCGCGGGCGGGCAGAACCCCTAGCCCCCGATCCTCGGCCGCCCCGACCACGGCCCGCGCGAGTGGGTGCTCCGAAGGTTTTTCGGCCGCGGCGGCGAGCGAGAGCGCCTCGTCCTCCGCGTAACCGTTCAGGGTAACGATCTCGGCCACCGCCGGCTCGCCGCGGGTTATGGTGCCGGTCTTGTCGAGCACGACCTTCTTTACGTCCTTGAAGACGTGGAAGGCCTCGCCCGAGCGCATGAGGAAGCCTCGCTCAGCTGCCTCTCCGCTGCCCCTTATGATGGCGAGCGGCGTCGCCATCCCGAGAGCGCACGGGTAGCCCATCACCAGGACACCCAGCGCCGCAAAACCGGCCCGGAGCAGGTCGGGCTCCCCTCCCCAGATATATCCCCAGACCGTCCAGAGGAGGAACCCGAGGGCGCTCGCCGAGAAGACGGCCGGCACGAAGAAGAGGAGCACCCTGTCCACGAGACGCAGGATGCCGGGCTTCAAGGCCCTCGCCTCGGCGACCTGCCTCGCAACGTTCCTGAGGAAGGTGTCCTCGCCGATGCGGTCCACCCGCATCACGAAGGCGCCGGCCTGGTTGAGGGAGCCGCCGATTACCTCGTCGCCCTCCAGCTTGTCCTGCGGTACGGACTCGCCGGTCACCAGGCTCTCGTCCACGGCCGAGGCGCCCTCCTTCACCACGCCGTCCACGGGGACGCGCTCGCCAGGTCGCACGCGCGCCAAATCGCCGACGTCGAGCTCTTCGAGCGGAACGTCTTCCTCGCGACCGTCCTCCGTCAGGCGGTGGGCCGTAGGCGGCTCTAGATCGAGGAGCTTGCGCACCGATTGCGAGGCCCTAACGTGCACCAGCACCGAGGCGTAGCCGCCTATGAGATGGAACGCCAGGACGAAGACCGTCGCCCCGAAGAACCCGCCCGAGGGGAAAGCCGGGACGAAGAGGCCAACGAAACCGCCGATCAGGCCGCCGATCGAGGCGGCGGAGACGAGCACGTCCTGGTTGAGGATACCGCGCCTCGCCGACTGCAACCCGTTGCGGAAGACTATGAACCGCGCCGGACCGAAGAAGAGGAACAGCGCCAGCGCCCCCATCGCGGCTGCGAGCAAGATGTTTTCGCCGATCAGGAGCATCGCGCCCATTAGCGCCGAGGCTGCGGTCAGGAGACCGCCCGAAAGCACGGCCTTGCGACGCGCGGCGGCGAGCTCTTGCTCCTCTTCGGCGAAGATCTCCGCCTGGTCTGGGTCTCGGGCCGTATAGCCGAGAGCCTCCAGGGTTCGCCGAATGTCCGACTCGGTGACCTTCTCGGGGTCGTAGCGGACGAGCGTCTCCTCGTGGGCTATGGAGACCTGCGCCTCCTCGACCCCCTCCAGGCGCGTGAGGCCCTTGTGGATCGACTCGGTGCATAAAGAGCAGTGCATCCCGCCGACCTTGAGCTGCAGCTTGGCGGAGCCGTCCCCTTCGGCCCTCTCGGGCCGGACGAAGGTCTCCGGCGGACGGGTGCTCATGCGGCACCTCCTCCCGGCTCGACCTCGTAGCCGAGAAACTCCAACCTGTCCCGCACCTCGTCGGTGCCGACCTGATCCGTGTCGATCGTCGCCACAATCCGCTGGCTCTCGGCGCTGGCCTCAACACCCTCGACGCCCGGCAGACGCTTCAAGGCCTTGCCGATCCGCTGCTCGCAACCCTCGCAGTGGATCTTGTCTTTACCGATAACAGCGAACTCGATCGTGTCCGTCATAGTGCCGTAGCTCCCTTCTCTGTCAGATGGCGAGCTCACTTAGAGCCCGCTTCTTTGCTTTCTCGACTATACACCTTATAGTAACTATAAGGTCAAGGATGGGTCAGAGTCTCGGGTGATCGAGAAAGTCTGGCCGCAAAACCTTGCGCTCATGCTTCGCCTTGCGGTGGACTCTGTTTCGGGGAGCCGAAGTGCGCTGCTGCTCGGGGAGACCTGACGGTCCGCCGAGCAAGGAGCCCGATGCCGAAGAGCACCAGTACAGCAGAGGCCAACCAAACACCAAGAATCGGCCCGAGCCCTACGTCCCAGGGGCCCCCGGTCTGCGGAAGCGGCGCGGACGGGTGGGCTGGGGGGGCGCCGCCCGCTGGAGAAGACATCGCGAGCCCGACC
>JAIVIG010000077.1:0-7016 GCA_020200675.1 Actinomycetota bacterium | reverse complement strand
TCAGGAGAGAGACCAACCCCAATCGGCATGCCTCCGACGCCTAGGGTCCCACTGACGGTGCCGCTGGCGGTATCTATCACCGAGACGGTTCCATCGCCCGCGTTGCCGACGTACACCGCTCGCCCGTCGAGTGCGGCGGCCGTGATCAGGGGCTTGCGCCCCACCCGCACCTCGTCCACCGCTTCGCGGTTGGCGACGTCGATCACCGAGACGCTGTCCGACTCATTGTTCGCCACGTACACGCTGCTCCCATCCGGGCTGATCGCCGCCCCGAAAGGTTTCTTGCCGACCGGGATGGTCTCAGCGACTTCCCAGGTATCCGTCTCGATGACCGAGACGTCGTCGGAACCGTTGTTCACGGCGAACGCGAGCCGTCCGTCCGGCGAGACGACGAGACCGTGGCGGCCCTGTCCCTGCCCTATCGTTGCCACCACCCGGTTCGTCGCCACCTCGATGACCGAGGTGTTGCTCTCGCCGAAGCTGTTCGCCAGAACGAACCGGCCGTCGGGCGTGGCCGCCAGCCGGGTGGGGCTGCTGCCCACCTTGATGCGGTTGACCTCCTCCAAGGACACTGCGTCGATGACGGAGACGGTGTCCTCCCCAAAGTTTCCGACGTAGACGCGCTGCCCATCCGGCGTCACGATCGCTTGGTGTGGCTCCTGACCTACCGGCACGGTCGCCAATACTTCGTCCCGTACCGGGTCCACCACCGAGACGGTGTCGTCCCCGGAGTTCGCCACGTAGACGCGCGGCTCGCCGTCGACCTGGGCCAACGCCGTGCCCCCCACGAACGGTAGCAGGGCGAACAGTCCGACCAGAAGCCCGACAGACAGGACCGAGAGCAAAGGCCATCTTCTTTCACACGTCACGAGTCTTCTCCTTTTTCGTTCCTTGTCATTCCGTTTGCCCCTCACTCTTCTTGCTCGGCCTTATTGCGAGAGTAGGGTAAACTTTGTAGTTGCTATAAGGTCAAGGGCCTGGGATACCCTTTTTGGAGAGCGCACGAGCAAGAAGGAGACGTGGTTGTGAGTGAGATGCGTATTGGGCAGTTGGCGAAGCGATTGAATTTGAATACCCAGACGATCCGCTACTACGAGCGCATAGGGCTATTGCCGGAGCCGGGGCGGTCGGAGGCCGGCTACCGACTCTACGGGGAAGGGGACGAGAGGCGGCTGCGGTTCGCGAAGAACGCCCGCAGGGTGGGGCTGACGCTGGGGGAAATAAAGGAGGTTCTGGGCTTCCACGAGCGCGGCGAGCCCCCCTGCGCCTACGTCACCAAGGCCATCGCCCGCCGGGCCGAGGAGGTAGAGCGCCAGATAGCTGAGTTGACGGAGTTCAAGCATGAGCTGGACCGACTCCACAAGCGAGCCCGAGAACGGCCGATCCCCGAGGCCAAGCCGGGGGAATACTGCCACATAATCGAGGGTGAGCGGTAGCGGCCCCCCTCACCCGAAGAGTCTCCCATGAGCTACACCAGGGGCTCGCGATGGAGCTGACGGCGGAGCAGATGGTCGCGGAAAGTGGCACCGTCGCGGTGCGCTACACCGAGCGCGGGACGTTCCGGAACGAGTTCCTGGGAAACCAACCCACCGGCGAATCGTACGAACTCGTCGCGATGGAGTGGTTCGTCTTGCGCGACGGCAAGATCCACCGGCGCTGGGGCGCCCACGACGGCGCCTCCCAGGCCCGCCAGATCGGGCTCCCGCTCGGCTGAAGCGCTCCTCCCGGAAGGGGGCCGGAAGAACGGCGCTTTCGCCCTCGCGCCGTCGGAGACGCGGTAGGTGCGGACCGTACGGTCCGCACCCGCCTTCCGTTGCACCGGTCACGATAGTTCATAATACGCTCTAGCGGACGCTGCGTCAGCCCGCCTGCCAATCGAAGAGCAGGCTGTTGGCGAGAGGTTGCTCCCGGTCCAGGTCTATGGCGGGGGCAGAGCCCTGTATGAACTGCCTGAACTGGAGATCGAACTGGTCCTGCGAGTCGGCGATCTCCCGGAGCACGTACTGGGGATCGTCGGATTCCCAGTACACGATCATCATGTCTCCTAAGGGCGTCGGTTGGAGCCACGCGATCTCCCTGTAGATGCCCAGGTTTCGGCGGGACTCTTCGTACGCCTCCCAGAGCGGGCCCGGCCTCAGGACCTCTTCGCTTATAGATTTTACGGCCTCCTCCTGGCCCGGCAAAATGGGCAGTGCAAAGGCGACTGCTGGCATCCGTGTTACCTCCTTCACCCCTGGTTGGCGGATTGGCGAGGGATGAAAGCTACTATAACTCCCCCGGCTTCACAACTGGCAACGGCCGCGCTTTTTCCGGCTCGACTCCCCCAGTGGAGCCACTCGGGAAGGCCTCGCACAGCGAATCGGCCCGCTACTCGCCCCCGCTCAATCTTTGAGCCAGAACGCGGGGTCGCCGGTAGCCATCGACGCCCAGTCTCCCTCTATCTCCGTCCCGGAGACGGCGCCGGCCCTCCGAGGACCATTAGCGGCGGGGCCTTCGCTCGTCGGGGCGAGCGAGGCTCCTCCCTCTTCGCGCTCCGTGCCCGACGCGCCAGGTACGTCCGGTGTGCTCGACGTGATACCCATCGTGCTCCTCCTCTCTCGGGCCACCCTTTGGCCCCGCTCCCGCTCGACTCTCCGCCGTGACTCAGGCCACGGCCTCTCCCCCGCTACCTCGAAGGTAAGCCCGCCGCTCGGCGCTGGAGGAGAGCATATTCTCCCCTAGTTCGGGCGGCCCGTCCAGCGCCTCCAGGTAGCGTGTCCTAATTCGAGCGTGGCTCGAGCCAGTCGCGGACCCGGGGCCAGAGCTCTTCCCTCGCCGCGGGGCTGCACATCAGACCGACGTGCCCGGCATCCGGGACGAGGAACTCCTTGTCCTCGCTCCCGACCAGGTCCATCGTGGCCCTCGCCTGGGACACCGGACAAATGTAGTCCTTTCTGCCCGCGAGGTTCAGGACGGGGCATCTTATCTCCGACATGTCCACCCGATGCCCGCGAAGCTTCAACTCGCCCGCGACCAGCTTGTTCTGCTGGTAGAAGTCCCGCACCCACTGCCGGAAAGCCGAGCCGGGGAACGGCACACCGTCGTCCACCCACTTGCTAACGGCCAGAAAAGATCTCGTCGGCCTGCCCCGCGCGAGGACGCCCCACGGGTTCGAGGAGGCTCCGAAGTATCCACCGAGGGTCGCGCCGGTCACGCCTTCGACGAAGCGGTGCGCCTCGTCGGCCGGGACGTTCCCGGAGGGTCGTACCCGAAGAGCGTCAACCCTCCGGCGCCGGACGCCGCGAGGACCCGCTCCGCCGCCTCCGGCATGTAGTCCAGGACGTAGTCCTCGAACGAGAGGTCGCTATCCTCGCCGTCCGGAACGCCCCAGTCGAGCAGGTACACGTCGAAGCCCTCATCGACCAGGTACTCCACGAAGCTGTTGCCGGGCACCAGATCCAGGACGTACGGACGCAGGATCAGGGCGTAGACCAGCAAAACGGGGACCGCGAAGCGCTTCTCGACGCCCGTGTCGTAACGATAAAGCCTGGCCTTGCCCTTCTCCCAGACGACCTCCCTGGGGGTTCGTCCCGTCTCGACCCCGGTCCCCCGCAGGACGAAGTGCGCGCCCGTGACGTACTTCCTCATACGGATGGTCTCCGGATTGTCGTAAGCGTTCACCGCGAACGGCGCGAAGCCCCACCTCGCCATCTAGCCCTCCTCCGGTCGCGTCCCGGAACCGTCGAGCAGGAGATCCCAGCTCCATTCGTGCAACTTCTCCAGCATCTCCGAACGGTGGCGCTCCACGCCGTGTCCGTCGTCCGAGTAGAGCACCAGCTCCTTCGGCTCGCCGGCCTGGGCATACAGGCGCTCCGAAAGCTCGTAGGGGAGCACCCTGTCGGCGATTCCGTGTATGAGCAGCAGACTCTTCTCGGGGGAGAGCTCCCCGACGGCCTCCGCGCCGTATGACTGGCTCGCGACGGTGGCGACTCCGACGACGTCATCGCTCTCCGCGCCCGCGCTTATGACCACCGCGCCGCCGAAGGACCAGCCCACGAGGACCACCCGCTCGATCCCTCGTTGGCCGAGGGCTTCGATACCGGCGAGAAGGTCGTAGACGCACTCATCGAGCTGGTTCGGCGTGCGGTATTCGAGGCGGAGAGCTTCCGCGCCTCCGTCCCGCAGGCGAGTAGCCAGCTCGTCGTAGATGTCCGCCGGTCCAGTATTGTCCCCGCCTGCGCCTCCCACCATAACCGCCGCCGCTCGCGCGCCCTCGACCGGGTACAGGACGCCGCGCACCGTCCCGCGCGGCGTCGAGATCTCCGCCGTCTGCCGCGAGTCTTCCGCATTATCCGGCTCCGAAGTCATCGTCACCTCACTGCTCCCTTCCCCCTCTCCCCCACACCCCGCGACGCTAGAGAAGACCGCTCCGGCGAACCCTACCCCGCCAAGCACCAGGAACGCCCGGCGGCTCATTGCCCTTCGGATAAGCACCCCATCTCTCCGCTACTCTCAGGGCCGGTCTTCGAAAGCCTGAGGTTAATACCCGAATTCGGCAGCAGGAGACCGCGCCGTGTCGCTCGCCACAGCGGTCGGGAGACGCGAGAAACACGTTCTCGACGAGCCGATTCCGGTGGGCGGGGATAGGAGCATCCCACAAAAAGCTCCGGCGTTCTCAGATCTCGAAGACACAGTATGGCTGCTCGAAGCCCTCACTCTGGAGGACCGGCACGCTGACGTTGAAGACCGGTACCCCGCCCTGGGTCTTCCCCTCGAAACTCCCGTTGTGCGCGTGGCCGTGAAAGGCGATGTCCGCGCCGCCCTCGTCGAGGGCGCGCGCGAGGTGGCTCGTCCCGAGGAAGGCGTGTATCTCCGGCGGCTCGCCCTCGACCGTAGCCCGTATCGGCGAGGAGTGCAGAACGGCGACGCGTCGCTCCGTCTCCAGGCGCCGGAGTTCATTCCCTAGGGCCTGCGCATCCATGCGTCCCTCGTTCACCCAGGCCTTGAAGAGGTCCTCCCCGAAAGCGTTGGCCAGGGTCTGGTCGAAGCCACCGCAGAAGCCTTTGACGCCCGAGAATCCGACGCCATTGACCACGACGCTGGAGCGGTCGAGGAGGTGGAAGCCAGACTTCACGAAGAGGCGCGATACCTCGGCCGCCTCGCCGCGCTCGTGGTCGTGGTTACCCAGCGTGGCGACCACCGGTATCGGACAGTCGTCCAGGATCTCCAGCAGGACCTCCGCCTGATCCGGTTGGCCGAGGTCGGTCAGGTCTCCCCCGATCACGAGCACGTCGGCCTCCCGTCCAGCTCCCTCGGCGAGGGTCTGGAGTAGTCCGGTGTCTCCGACGCGGGCGTGGACGTCCGCTGTGGCCGCGATCTTCAGGACCGCATCACCCCTTCCCCAGAGCGTCCCTCGCCTCTTCGCGCTCGTCGGGCAGGCCCCACTCCTCCACGTCGACGCGGAAGGTGTTCTCGTCGAGCATCGTTCCGCGGAAACGGAGCTCCTCCGAAGCCGTCTCCTTTTCGTAACGCCCGAGCAGGGCCTTCAGGACCCGACCGGGGAGATAGTGCGTGTGGCTCGGGTAGACGTAGCGGTAGAGGTGGAGGTAGGCGAGGAGGAGCTCCCAGTGGTCGCCTATCTTGTCGAGCATGCGAGGCCAGTCGAGCTCCCCGCGCGTGGCGAAGATGACGTGGAGCACGTCGTCCACGTCGCAGCGATCCTTCGCGACCACGAAGATCTTCGAGAGGATCAACTCCTCCGCGGGGATGACGAGCGCCCGCCGATCGAGGACCGATATTTCTCTCGCGTTCTCGAACCAGGACTCGTCCACGGAGCCGGTGCCGTTGTGGCTCGCGTGGATCACGTCCGCGAAGAGCTCACCTCTGCGCGCCTTGGCGAGCCAGACGGGATCGGTGACCTCCGTTTGGAAGCCCGCCTCCTCCAGTACTTCGAGCACCCGCGGCGCCGTCTTCTCGGGGACGAACACGTCGAGGTCCTTGGTATCGCGCCAGATGCCCGTGTACGCGTTCAGCGCCAGGGCCCCGCCGAGCATGTAGCGTATATCCGCCCCGTCGAGGGCGTCGAGGACTTCTCCGTAAACCTCGCTTGCTTCGGCGTCGAAGTCGGGTTTCCGTATCATCGCCCGGTTTCATACCCCTACGGGATCAAAAATGCACCTTCGTCCCGTGCCACTGTGGGCTTACTCTCGCCCCTACTCGTAGTAGTCGAGGCCGAGGTGGGTTATGAGGTCTTCGCCCATGATCGCGCGGAGCGTGTTCTTCAGCTTCATCTGTTGGATGAAGAGGTCGTGCTCGGGGTAGAGCTCAGGCAGGGTCATTGGGCTCTTGAAGTAGAAAGAGAGCCACTCCTGGATGCCCCCCATCCCGGCCCTGTGAGCCAGGTCCAGGAACAGGGCCAGATCCAGGACTATCGGGGCCGCCAGGATCGAGTCTCGGGCGAGGAAGTTTATCTTTATCTGCATCGGATAGCCGAGCCAGCCGAAGACATCGATGTTGTCCCAGCCCTCCTTGGAATCGCCCCGGGGCGGGTAGTAGTTGATCTTGACGACGTGCGAGATGTCCCCGTAGAGCTCGGGGTTCTTCTCAGGTTGGAGGATGGTGTTCAGGACCGAGAGCTTCGTGACCTCCTTGCTCTTGAGACTCTTCTCGTCGTCCAGGACCTCTCCGTCGCGGTTGCCGAGTATGTTCGTCGAATACCACCCTTCGAGGCCGAGCATCCTGGCCTTCAAGCCCGGGGCGACGATCGTCTTCATCAGGGTCTGGCCGGTCTTGAAGTCCTTGCCGGCTACGGGGACGCCTCTATCGTCTGCCAAATCTACGAGGGCGGGGATGTCGGCGGCGAGAGACGGGGAGCCGTTCGCGTAGGGGACGCCCTCCTGGATGGCGGCGTAAGCGTAGACCATCGCGGGTGAGATCGAAGGGTCAGACCGTTCCAGCGCCGCCTCGAACTCCTCGAGGTCGAAGTGCGCCTTCTGAGGCTGGGCGTAGGCTTCGGTGGAGGCGCAGTTGACCATAAC
>JAIVIG010000344.1 GCA_020200675.1 Actinomycetota bacterium | reverse complement strand
GTATTACAACCTACTAGGACACGCCCTAAAGAAAGCGCTGGGTGTGATCTGCCGCCAGCAGGGGCGGGGGCTGGCGGAGGTAGCCGAGGAAGCCGGAGCAGCGTCGGTGGTTGCAGATACGAGGAGCCTCAAGGCAGTTTTGGACTGTGATTGGGATGACCCACGGGAGCGAGCGCTGGCGCTCGGGCGGGTGCTCGGGGCGCTTGAGGCCGTGGAGGAGTATCTGGAGCGTCACCCGGAAGACGAAGCCGCCGAGGCGACGATCGGGATCGCCCGGCGCGTGCGCGAGCAAGACGTAAAGGAGGCGCCCGGCGAGGCGCCCGAGCTGATCCGGGGCGTGGCGCGCGAGCGGGTGGTGTCGGTGAAGGACCCCCAGATGCGCCACGGCAGAAAGAACAAGAGCGCGCGCTTCGATGGCTACAAGCGCCACGTCTTGCGTGACCTGGAAACGGGGTTGGTAAGAGCGGTGGGCCTCACGCCGGCCAACGCGCCGGAAGCCTCCGTTAGCGAAGACATCCTATGGGACCTCGCCCGCCAGCCCGACGCCGAGCTTTTGGAGGTGCACATAGACGACCGAGCGTACCTCTCCAGCGAGTTGGTGAGGGAGCGGCCGGAAGGGCTTGAGGTGTACTGCAAGGCCTGGCGAGTGCGCAACGCCACGGGGCTTTACCCCAAGAGCACCTTCGAGCTCGACTGGGAGAGAGGGTTGTTGCGCTGCCCGGCGGGGGTTTCGATGCCCTTCGAGCCCAGCGGGATAGTGCGTTTTCCCAAGAAGACGTGTGCTCGGTGTCCCTTGCGGGAGCGCTGCACCAAGAGCAAGAGAGGCGGCAGGAGCGTAAGCATCCACCCCGACGAGCGGTTGCTCGCGGAGCTAAGAGAGCGCCAGCGAACACCGGAGGGAAAGGCGAAGTTCAGGGAGAGAATCGGAGTGGAGCACTCTTTGGCACACATCGGGCGCTGGCAGTGTGACCGGGCTCGCTACGCGTAGGGGTGCGTAAGAACCTTTTCGACCTGCGCCGATGTGCGGTGGTGCATAATCTCCACGTCATAGCGCGCATAGCCGACGATGAGGCGCTTGAGGCATGCGACGCGTTGACGGACGGGTGGGAGCAGGAGCACTGTTACGGCGGGGCGTTCATGCAGAACACGATGACCGAGGACGACCCGAGCCATCCCTCCAAATACCTCGACCCGATCGACCCCTGTACCCTTGCACCGAGGTGAACGCCCACTACAAAGACCGGTGCTACCAATATCAGACCTCGTACGCCCTGGAGACGCAGGGCGGCGACTTCGCCAGGGTCTTCGACTTCTGCAAAGAGGTCGAGCACGATCACCGGCCAGCTTGCTACGGGGGATTGGGGGGATATGCTTCCGTGCGGAGCATCCAGCACAGCGTTACAGACGTGGGCCGAGCTGAGTCTGCAAACATGCTGTGCGCTTTAGGCGAAGATTACGAAGCCCGGTCCAACTGCGTCTTCGGCGCGGTTGCGACCTTCATTCGCTACCGCGGTGACGCTCAGGCCAGGGCGTTTTGCGAATGCTTAGATGCGGAGTTGCGCTCGGTATGTCTCGAGACGGCCGAAGAGCATTACAAAAAGTACGCCACAAAAGCTCCCACCGATTAGGTGATGAAGAATCTCGCTGGTGTGCTTACCGGTCTCGACGGCTTCGTTAGGGTAGCCTTGAAGGATGTCTATAGAGGTACGCTCGCCAGCGAAGCAGCAGTTGCCCTGGCCTCGCGGAAGGTGTCTTGCCGGAGTTGGAACCGACCAACTTTGATATAATAGATTCAACCAGTTCCGCGACGGCTCGAGCCGGGGCGAGGAAGGTTTGGGGAAGATGGTGCGTATCTGGCAAGTTCATCGTAATTGTGGGTAAACGTGCTCGGTTCGTGGGGCCGAACATCTGAGAAGGAGGTCAGGGATATGCCGCTGTACATGACGCAGTTTACCTATACCCCCGAGGCCTGGAAGGCGCTCGTCAAGAGTCCGGAGGATCGGGGCAAGGTATTCGGCGAGTTGGTCGAGAAGATGGATGGGCGTTTGGTCTCGATGTATTACTGCATGGGTGAGTACGATGGGTTGGTTATTTACGAGGCCGCCGACGAGGCCACTGCCATGGCGACGGTCCTCACCGCCATCTCGCCCGGTCACCTCCGGGCGACCAAGACGACCGTGCTCTTGAGCGTCGAGGACACCATGGGAGCCATGAACAAGGCAAACGCCGAGGCTTATCCGGGGCCGAAGCTCTGGAGTCCGGTGCCCAGCTGATTCTAGCCGTCAGCAGCCAGCCAAAAGCTTCGAGGAAGAGTCGCGTTCGCAAGGAGATGCGCTTCGTGTGCGCGAGATCCTACCCGGTTGGCTTTCGGCGTTCTGCGAGTTGTTGAAAGCCGGCGCTTTCTCACGCTGGTTTACGCGCGACGAACGCCGCGTGAGCTCTCGGCAGGTGGTACCGGCCATAGCTACGCATCGTTCGAACCCGGAAGCCCACTCGACGGAGTTGTCCGGCAATGTCCGCCGATGTGTATAGTCGCAGGCGGTGTGTTTCGTCGGCGCGTCTGTAGAGGTCCCCTACCTTCCGGAAGCTGGCGATCCGACGGGTCAGCGTTCCTCGCCGTCGATCCTCCTCTTTTTCGACGAGCACTACCCAGTCCTCACCTTCGGAGAACCCCCTGGTCGTGGCCCCCCGCGTGACCTGTCCCGGCTCCGCCACGTCGAACACGAAGACGCCGCTGGGGGTCAGGGCGTCGTATACGCGGCGGAAGAGCCGAACCAGCGTCTGGCGGTCGTTCCCCGGGTCGAACAGGTAATTGAGTACTTCACCGACCGACATGACGGCATCGCACGGAGGGATCTCGGCCTCGAACAGCGAACCGACCCGGAACTCGGCGTTCGGCACCCTCCTTTGCGCGATAGCGACCATCTCTTCGGAGATGTCGATGCCGAGAACGCGGTAACGGGCCTTCGTCAGCTCGTGCGCCCACAGTCCGCTCCCGCAACCCAGATCCACCACGAAGCCTCCTCGCGCCTCCACGTTGCGGTCCAGGATCTCCAGTATCCTGGGGGCGGATCGGAGCGTAGTCGGCGAAACCGACGTCATGAATGTACGCGAGGTCTTCTCCATACCACCCTTGCACGTCACCCCCAGCGGCTAGCCTCTAGCAGCAGGTCCTGAGACGACCCCTTTTCCGTCCTCTCCTTGACGTCGGTGAAGGGACCCGTCTCTTTACAGCTTCGCCGGCGCTTCGGTCTGGAGCGCGGCGTCGAGGATAGTCTCGACGAGGTTTTCGAAGGAGATGCCGGCGGCTTCGGCGGCCAGGGGGAGGGTGGAGGTCTCAGTGAAGCCGGGGATGGTCTTCGCGTCGAGGACCCAGGGGGTGTCGCCTTCGAGGATCATGTCCACGCGCGCGAAGCCGTAGCACGCCAGGGTCCGGTAGGACTTGAGGGCCGTCTCCTCGGCATGGACGGCGGCTTCCTCGGGGATTTCGGCCGGGATCGCGAAGTCGGTGGCGCCGGGGGTGTACTTTGCCTCGAAGTCGTAGGAGCCGCCCCGGGGACGCACCTCGACGAGGTTCAGGACGTGCGGTTCCGAGCCCGCGGGCTCTAGGATGGGGGCGGTGATCTCCGTGCCCGTGACCCACCTCTCTAGCAGGATCTTGCCGTCGTAGCCGAACGCCTCGTAGACGGCCTCCAGGAGCGCCTCCGGCTCGTCGACCCTGGCGAGTCCAAGCCCCGAGCCCTCGCGGGCTGGCTTGACGACGAGCGGGTAGCCTATGGCGTCGGCCGCGGGCCTCAGGGCCGCCGCGGCCCCCATCTCGTGCATGGCACTGCGCAAGAAGGTCCTGAAGGGTGGGGTCGGGATGCCGGCGGCCCGTAGCGCCCGCTTGGCGTAGTCCTTGTCCATGCAGCGGATCGAAGAGAGCGGCCCGCTGCCGGTGTAGGGTATCCCCAGAGTTTCCAGCAGTGCCTGTACCGTCCCGTCCTCGCCGCCGACGCCGTGCAAGCAGATAAAGGCGGCTTCCGGCTCTATCTCCATGAGCCTCTCGGTCGTGCTCTCCTCCACATCCAGAGAATGGACCTCGTGCCCGAGTCGTTCGAGGGCGTGCGCCACCCTGCGTCCCGTAACAATGGAGACGTCCCGCTCCATCGAGTGGCCGCCGCTCAGGACCACCAGACGCGCCACGATCTCTAACGCTCCGGGTTGCCGACGGCCGAGCGCGAGGCTTGCTGCGAGCTGTGCTGCGAGCCGCGTTCGAGGTCGCTGCGGAGCTCCATCCGCTCGCGGATGACCTCGGAGAGGAGCTCTATGCCGCGCCGGATCTTGTCTGGCTCGACGAACGAGAAGTTGATGCGCATGTGGTTCTTGCCGCCGCCGTTGGCGAAGAACCCCTCGCCCGGCACGTAGGCGACGTTGCGCGAGATCGCGCGCGGCAGCATCGAGGTCGCGTCCACGTAGGTGGGCAGCGTCGCCCACACGAAGAGCCCTCCCTCCGGGTGTGTCCAGTGCACCTCGTTCGGCATGAACTCCGCCAGGGCGTCGAGCATCGCGTCGCACCGCTCCTTGTAGAGGGCCGTGAGCCGCTTGACGTAAGAGCGCCAGTCGGCGTGCTGAAAGTACGAGTGGATCAACATCTGCGAGAGGTTCGACGAGCAAAGGTCGGCTCCCTGCTTGCCTATGTTGATCTTGTGCAAAATCCCTGGCTGGGCGTGTACCCACCCGAGCCGGACACCGGGAGCAAAGATCTTCGAGAACGTCCCGAGATACACCACCCGGTCCGTGCTTCCGAACGCCTCCTGCTCTACGGAGGCTATGCTCGGCAGCGACTCGCCCTCGAAGCGCAGCATCCCGTACGGGTTGTCCTCCAGGATGATGAGGTCGTACTCGCGGGCTATCTCCAGAAGCTCGCGCCGGCGATGGGCGGCCAGGGTGACCCCGGTCGGGTTCTGGAAGTTCGGCACGGTGTAGATGAACTTCACGCGGATACCCTGCTTTCGGGCCTTTTTGAGGGCTTCGTGGGCGGCGACCGGGATCATGCCGGCCCGGTCCATCGGCACGTGTATGATCCTGGGCCGGTACGCCGCGAAGGCGTTGAGCGCCCCGGCGTACGTCGGACCTTCGCACAAGACGGCGTCGCCCTCGTCCAGAAAGACCTTGCCGACGAGGTCGAGGCCCTGCTGGGCGCCGGTGGTTACGAAGACGTCCTCCTGGTTGGCACGTGTGCCCTCGGCGGCCATCACGTCGACGATGATGTCCTTTATCCCTTCGAGACCCGCGGTCGGGCCGTATTGTAGGGCCTGGGCGCTATCGGTGGCCACGTGGCCGGAGATCTCGCGGAACGCCTCCTCGCCGAAGGTCCTGGTGTCGGGGAAACCACCGGCGAGCGAGATGATGCCCGGCCGCGACAGAGTAGCCATGAGGTCGCGGGTCGCCGCGCTCTTCATCCCCTTGACCCGGTTGGCGTACAGGAAGTCGAAGCGGTCGAGATCTACGAGCGGCAACTGTCATCCCTCATTTCTGTGGTCCGCGCCCAGGTGACCCCCCGGCGCCACGGGTTCGACGTCGTTCCATCCCAGCTCCTCCGAGAGGACCTGCCAGAGCTCGGGCGCGAGCTCGAAGCGGCTCACGCTGCACGCCCTACCCCGGATCGAGAGTGCCTTCAAGCTCTCGTCCCCGGCGGCGAGCGCCCGTCGGTCCGCCACCGCCCCGACGAGATACGCTTGCTCGACGAAGTCGTCTTCTTCTAACCGTGTCCCGAAATCGGCCACGTGCTCCGGCAGGATCACCGGCAAGAAGACGTAGCCGGTGGTCGCCGCGAACATACCCGCCGGCCGCAGCACGAGGTCGAATTGCCAGTCCGGGTCCTCGCCGCCGAGCGGTACCCCTTCGAGCACGGTGGCGAAAGAGTTCTCCCGGGCGTGTTCTTCGAGCCTACCCCTGAGGTCTACGAGCTCTTCGAGCTCCCCGGTAGCGGGTTCCGAGGGGGACGAGACCTCCGCCGGCATGCTCTCCCATAGCTCGCGCGGGAAGACCAGGGCGAGGTCCCCGGAGTTGGCGAGGATACGCACCTCGCCGTCCGTTGCCTCGAGCTTCTCGAGGCTCATAATTCTCACCTCGCGCATGCGAACGACTCTACCATAAAGGATGCCCGGGTTGTAGACTCCGTAGCGTGGAAGCGTTGTTCGTAACGGGTAACCATAACAAGGCCCGTGAAGCAGCCGAGATCCTGGGCATCGAGCTGAGAAGCATCGCCCTGGACCTCCCCGAGATGCAAGACCTCGACGTCGCCCAGGTCGCTGCTGTAAAGGCCGCCGCCGCCCGCGAAGCCTTAGGCGCCCCGGACTCCCCCATCCTGGTCGAAGACTCGGGGCTCGTCGTCGAGGCCTGGAACGGCCTCCCCGGGGCGCTGACGAAGTGGTTCCTGGCGTCCGTCGGAAACGAGGGGATACTGGACATGCTCTCGGGCGAGGAGGACCGCTCGGCCCGGGCTGTCTGCGCGGTGGCGATCGCCTTCGCCGACGGGTCTGTGCGTGTCTTCCTCGGGGAGGTGGGGGGGGAGATCTCGCCCGAACCCCGGGGCGCGGGCGGGTTCGGCTGGGACCCAATTTTTGTCCCACACGGCCGCACCGAGACCTACGCCGAGCTCGGCTCCCGCAAGCACGAGGACTCCCACCGTGCCCGCGCCCTCAGAGCCGCCCGCGAAGCGCTTCGCGCCGGGCTCGAAGTCCCACCGCCCGCGGGGTAGACGCGCAGGACCGCTTGCTACGAGGCTGGTGGGCTTGTTTAGCGGGGCTACGGAG
>JAIVIG010000076.1 GCA_020200675.1 Actinomycetota bacterium | reverse complement strand
CTTCGACGATCTCCTGGAGGGGGGACAAATAGGAGGCGAGGAGGAGCCCGATAAAGGCTGCGTACAGGATCACCTTGAGCGGCCTGAGGGACGGGCTCACGCGAAAGGCTACTCTTATTCGCCTATCGTGTGGAGCTTGAGCATGTTCGTCGAGCCCGGCATGGTGCTCATCGAGCCGCCGGTGAGGATGACCTCGTCGCCCTCCTTGACGAGCCCGGCCTCCCGGGCGGCGCGTACCGCTTCGTCGTAGCGTTCTTCGATGCCGCCGCGTTGCTCGCCGTGTACGGCGTCCACACCCCAGACCATCGCGAGCATGCGCACGGTCGTCTCCTCAGGGCTGATGGCCAGTATCTTGTTCGGCGGTCTGAAGCGGGCCACCCTCAGGCACGAGAGCCCGCTCTGGGACGAGGTGATGATCGCCTCAAGGTCCAGATCCTCGGCGAGCTCGCAGGCGGCGTGCGTCAAGGCATCGTAGCGGTCACCCCGGCCCCATTCGGTGGAGGCGTGGATGTCCCGCCCGTAGTTTATGGCTTCCTCGGCCGCTCGACAGATGCGGTCCATCTCCTTCACGCTCTGCAACGGGTAACGCCCGACCGCAGTCTCGCCCGAGAGCATCACCGCGTCGGTCCTGTCGAAGATGGCGTTCGCGACGTCGGAGACCTCGGCGCGGGTGGGCCTGGGATTCCGGATCATGGAGTCGAGCATCTGCGTGGCGACGATGACCGGCTTGCCCAGACGGCGGCAGCGGGCGACGATGCGCTTCTGCTCTATGGGCACCCTCTCGGCCGAGAGCTCGACGGCGAGGTCGCCGCGCGCCACCATGATGCCGTCGGAGGCTTTGAGGATGCTCTCGATGTCCTCTATGGCCTCGTGTTTCTCTATCTTGGAGATCACCGGTATGCGCCCGCCGAACTCCCCCATGCGCTCCTTGACCTCCATGACCTCGTCCCCGGAACGCACGAACGAGACCGCCACCCAGTCCGGATTGAGCTCCTCGACCCCGAAGCGCAGGTCTTCGAGGTCCTTCGGCGTCAGACCGCTGATGGAGAGCGAAGAGTCCGGGAAGTTCAGGCCCTTGTGCGAGGAGATCGGACCGCCCGTCACCACGACGCAGTCGACCTCGCCGTCCTCGACCTCCTCGACCCTGAGCTCCAGAAGCCCGTCGTCTATGAGAACCCTGTGGCCGGGCTCGACGTCCTGGACTATCTGCTTGTAGGGGGTCGAGAGCCGGCTAGCGTCGCCCAGGAAATCGCCCGGCGCTATCGCCACCTGGTTCCCCTCGACCAGTTCCGTCCCGCCGACCACCTCGCCGGTCCTTATCTTCGGCCCCTGCAGATCCTGCATCACCGCCACGTTGCGGCCCTGGGACTCCCCCGCCCCGCGCACGAAGTTGGCGTTCTTCTGGTGCCCCTCGTGCTCGCCGTGGCTGAAGTTCAGGCGCGCCACGTCCACCCCGAAGCGTACGAGGTCTCCGATCGCCTCCTCCGTCGAGGTCCCGGGACCCAGGGTCGCGACTATCTTCGTCCGTCGCTCCATCCTCTACGCCCTCCCCCGCCGCGGGTTGAAAGCCGCTCGTCCCGGATAGTACGCGGCGCTCCCGAGCATATCCTCTATGCGCAGCAGCTGGTTGTACTTCGCCACGCGCTCGCCGCGGGCCGAGGCCCCGGTCTTTATCTGCCCGGCGTTCACCGCCACCGAGAGGTCCGAGATCGTCACGTCTTCCGTCTCGCCGCTGCGGTGGCTGATCATGGTCGTGTACCCCGCCTTGTGCGCGAGGTCTATTGTCTCGAACGTCTCCGTGAGCGTCCCGATCTGGTTGACCTTAATAAGGATGGAGTTCCCCACCCCCTCGTCTATGCCGCGCGCGAGGATCTTCGGGTTGGTCACGAACAAGTCGTCCCCGACGAGCTGCACCCGCTCCCCGAGCTCACGCGTTAACAGCGACCACGCCTCCCAATCGTCCTCGCCGACGCCGTCCTCGATGCTCAGGATCGGGTACTCGTCCACGAGCCTCACGTAGTATTCGACCATCTCCTCGCGAGAGAGGCTCTTCCCCTCGCCCGAGAGCTCGTAGGCGCCGTTCTCGTAGAACTCCGAGGCAGCCGGGTCCAGGGCGAACCCGACTTGATCCCCCAACGCGTACCCGCTCCTCTCCACAGCCTGCGCCATCAGAGCGAGCGCCTCCCCGTTGTCGTCCAGGTCCGGCGCGAAGCCGCCCTCGTCCCCAATGCCACCCCCCAACTTCTTCTCGGAGAGCAGCTTCTTGAGGTTCTGGTAGACCTCGGCGACGCAGCGCAGAGCATCGGCGAAGCTCTCGAAACCGAGCGGCACGAGCATGAACTCCTGGAAGTCCACGTTGTTCGCGGCGTGGGCCCCGCCATTCAGGATGTTCGCGCCCGGTACCGGCAGCGTGTACGCCCCGGGTCCCCCGAGATAGCGAAACAGGGGCAACCCCGCCGCCTCCGCCGCCGCCTTCGCCGCCGCCAGGGAAATGCCCAGGATAGCGTTCGCCCCGAGCCTGCCCTTGTTCTCGGTCCCGTCGGCCTGGATCATGGCCAGATCCAAAACCCGCTGGTCGGTGACGTCCAGCCCCAACACGACCTCGGCAAGCTCGTCGTTGACGTTCTCGACGGCCTGGAGGACCCCCTTGCCCAGGTAACGGTCCTCGTCCCCGTCCCTCAACTCGACCGCCTCGTTCTGCCCGGTCGACGCGCCCGAAGGCACCGCCGCCCGGCCCACAAAGCCGCTCACCGTGGCGAGCTCAACCTCCACCGTCGGGTTCCCTCGAGAGTCCAGAACCTCCCGCCCACGGACCGCAACGATCTCCGTCATATCAGTACCAGTCCTCCCCGACTCGCCCGGACGCTGCACTCTAAGACGCTGTTGTTATACCCTAACTCTACGCGTTGAGACCCCGCAGCGCCACCGCGCCGCGGGGTCTCGGGTTATACGCCGGGTTTTATTCCTTCGATTTCCCTTGCGGCTCGTCCGTCGGCGCGGCTCCCTCGGGGGTCTCCTCCTGCACCTCGCCCTCCGGCGGCGCTCCGCCCTCGGGTGGGGCTCCCGCGCCGGGCGGGAGGCCGGGCAGCTGGGGCTGCCGCTCGTTCGGGTCGTAGCCGGGGAGGTACATCACGTTGCGCTCTTCGAGCTGGCCCTGGATCCAGCCGTCAAACTCAGCGGCCTGCTGCTGCTGGGAGAGCTGCTCCTCGATCTCGGGTGCCGCTTCCTCGAACGGGACTTCCTCTTCTTCCTGTATCTCGGTGACCTCGATGACGTGGAAACCGAACTCGGTTTCGACGGGGCCCAGGATCTCACCCTCCTCCGCGTCGAAGGCAGCCTCGTCGAACTCGGGAACGAAGCCCCCTTCCGGGTTGCACCCAAGATCACCGCCGTTCTCGGCGCTCCCCGGGTCCTGGGAGTTCTCGCGGGCGAGCTCCTCGAAGTCTCCCCCGTCGTCTAGCTCCTCCTTGACCTCCTCGGCCTCCTCTTCCTCGTCCGGGCTGAAGAGTATGTGCCTTATGCAGCGCCGCTCGGGGAGCGTAAACCGGGTCTCCTTGTTCTCCTCATAGAACTGCTCGATCTCCTCGTCAGACGGCCCCTCGCCACCCACGGCGTCCTCCCGGACCTTCTCCAGAAGCAGGCCCGTCCTGACCTCCTCCCGGAACTCCTCCTCGGTGTAGCCGAACTGGTTCAGGGCCTCTTGAAATGCCTCGTCGGGGCTCAGGTCCTGCCCGGCCGCCTCGGCCTGCTTGCCGACCTGCTCCTTGGTCTGCTCGACCTCCGCGTCGATCTCCTCCCCCGACACCTCGATGTCGTTCTCCCGAGCGTAGGCTTTGGCGAGGTTGAAGGCTATGAGCTGCGGCACGACCTGGGTCTTGGCGGCCTCGAACTGCGGCGAGCCCGGTTGGGCGTCGGGGGCGGACTGTCCGCTCTGCGCGGCCTGCGCGGAGTACAGCCGCTCGACCCCCTCCCGCACCTCGCCCTCGGTCACCGAGCCACCGTCGAAAGTGACGACCTTCTTCGCCCCCGAATCCACCTCCGAAGACGGCGACGCCGGCGCGCACCCCGCCAGAAGAAACAACGCCAGAACCACGAAACTCCAGACGGAAGCTACCCTTACCGAAGAAAGATTGCCCAAGATGACCAGAATCCTAACTTGTTTGGTTACCACAGAGCCAAAAAGACCGGCGCGATTATAGCACCGAGCTTTTCGGCCGGTCAGCACTCTACGTGCGTGGAGAATTATGGTAGTGGGACCTCTGGCAAACGCTTACTAACGGCGAAAGTCGTCGGCAAGACCCTAGTAGCACTGCCGTCGAGCCGGAGTTTGAGGTTGGGGCGGTTGGCTGGCCACCAAGCCGAACGTGCTTCCTTCGGGCTGCTATTGGGCGTTATCGTATTGTATGGAGCCAGTGCTGTCGCCGCCTTCGACGGATCCTGGTTCCTCCCAGAGGTCGGAACCGTACGGTGGTGGTCCGAGCGCCAGCAGGTCCGCCCCCGCGCTCGATAGCGGCTTCGTCCCCGAGCAGATGTTCGTCGCCAGGGGTCCTTCCCCGTTTTCTCCGCTGAGGTAAGCATATACGAGGTACCTCTCACCCACCTCGAAGCCGACGTCGCAGCTCGACCCGGGCTCGTGGCCAAGGACGACAGCCATCTCTCCCGAGACGCCCTTCCACGCCGATTCCACGTCGAAGGTCACGGGGCCGGGCGCCGCGTAGGGGTCGGCGCTCTCCGCCACGTCCACCACCACGCCCGAGAATATCGCCTCGGACGTCTGGATCTGCTCCTCCAACGTCAGCCCGACGCAAGAGCATGCGCGCGCGTCCCCGGTGCTCAAGATGAACGCGAGCAGGAGACTCGCCGCGAAGACGACAACCAAGAAGCTCCTCCGTCCGGACAGCGCCGCGCGGCTCCCGGCAACACCAATTGTCGGCTTCTCCATGCTTTTCCTCCCTCGTAGAAGGCGCCCAAACCTGAGTTAGCTTCTCACCCGGACCACCACCGCCGCATCCTACGAAAGGAGGGTTTTCGCCAACCGAAAGTATGACCACGCCCCAAAAGAGCAGCTAGCAGGCCTCCTCTAGGCTCGGGCGAGCGCTCCCAGGGTCTCCCCGGCGAGCTCTACGGGTCCCAAAGACGAGCCGCTCACCTTGACGCGTCCTTCCCTCCCCGCGACGACACCTCCGGTTGCCTTGCGGATCAGGGCGGGAGCAGCCAACATCGCGGTGACGCCGATGATGCTCAAGGTGCCGGAGCGGCAGTTGACGGCCGTTGCGCCTACGCTGCGGGCGAGGAGCTTTATGCGGGAGAGGCCGAGCAGGTTCAGGGCCGGCTCGGGGAGTTCGCCGAAGCGCTCTTGTAGCTCCTCGGCCAGGTCGTCGAGTTCGGCGAGCGTGTGAACGCCCGAGGCCCGGCGGTACAGGTCAACGCGCTCTATCTCGTCCCGGACGTAGTCCACAGGCAGGTAGGCGTCGAGGGAGAGCTCTACGATCACGGGCGGCGGCTGTTCTTCTCTGGCTGGTTGTCCCTTGGCCAGGGCGACCGCCTCTTCGAGGAGGCGTAGGTACATCTCGAAACCGACCGCGGCGATCTGGCCCGACTGCTCCGAGCCGAGGAGGTTGCCGGCGCCCCGGATCTCCAGATCGCGCATCGCGATCGCGAACCCGCTCCCGAGCTCCGTGAAGTCCATGAGGGCTTCGAGGCGCGTAGGCCTGCTCCGTGGAGCGCCCGATCCTGCCGCGCAACTGGTAGAGCTGCGCGAGGCCCATAGCGTCGGCCCTGTCCACGACCAGGGTGTTAGCCGTCGCAACGTCCAGCCCACTCTCGACGATGGTGGTAGTGACGAGCGCGTCGGCCTCCCGGTCGAGAAAGCGCCGCATCACGTCCTCCAGGGCCCGCTCGGGCATCCGGCCGTGCGCGGTCACGAACCGCGCGCCGGGTACGAGCGCCTGCAGCCTCTCCGCGACCTCGTCGATGGTGTCGATCCGGTTGTGCACGAAGAAGACCTGTCCCCCGCGCCGGACCTCTTTCTCGATGGCCCTCACCACGAGGTCCTCTTCGTAAGGTCCGACGTGGGTCAGGATGCTCCGCCGTCCGCTGGGAGGCGTCTCTATGACGCTGATGTCCCTCAGGGTCGCGAGGCCCATCTGCATCGTGCGCGGTATCGGGGTCGCGGTCAGGGTGAGGAGGTCCACTGAGGCCTTGAACTCTTTGAGGCGCTCCTTGTGCTTGACGCCGAAGCGCTGCTCTTCGTCCACGATCACGAGCCCGAGATCCTTCGGGCGCAGCTCCGCCCCCAGGAGCGCGTGCGTCCCGATGAGCACGTCCACCTCCCCGGCGGCGAAGTCCCTCAGGGTCCGCCTCCTCTCGGCGGCCGTCGAGAAGCGGCTGAGGCTCTCGACCCTCACCGCGAACCTCCCCAACCTATCTCTGAAAGTCCTGAAGTGCTGCTGGACGAGGATCGTCGTCGGCGCGAGCATCATCACCTGCTTGCCGGCGAGCGCCGCCTTGAAGGCCGCCCGCACCGCCACCTCGGTCTTGCCGAAGCCCACGTCCCCGCACACCAGGCGGTCCATAGGACGCGTGCTCTGCATGTCCGCCTTGACGGCGGCGATGGCCGCGTCCTGGTCCGGGGTCTCCTGGTACGGGAAGCTCTCCTCTAGCTCGCGCTCCCACTCGGAGTCCTCGGGGAAGGCGAACCCCTCGGCGGCGGCGCGGGCGGCCTGGACCCGCAGTAGCTCCCCGGCGAGCGCCTTGACCCTGCCCCTGACCCTGTCGGTGACCGCCGCCCAGCTCGTGCCGCCGAGCCTGTCGAGCCTGGTCCCCTCGCCGCCGATGTACTTGTGCAGGAGCTCCATCTGCTCGTAGGGCACGAAGAGCGTGTCCTCGCCCCGGTAGCTGACCTGCATGTAGTCCCGCGTGGTCCCGAGGACCTCCTTGGAGACCAGCCCCTCGAAGCGTCCGATGCCCTGCGTCTGATGCACGACGAGGTCCCCACCCTTGAGGTCCGCGAAGGAGCCGATAGAGGGCGCCCGTCCCGCTCGCACCGGTCGCGCGCGCCTCCGGCCGAAGAGAGTATCCCGCCGGACGACGGCCACGCCGTCCGCGGGATAGGAGAACCCCTCCTCCACCTCGCCCGGTACCGCGTAGATGCCGGGCGCGAGCGAGGCGTCGACCCGGTCGGCTTCGTCGACTCTACGCCCTATCTCCCCGAACGCGTAGGCCGTTCGCTTGGCCTCGCCCACCGAAGCGCACGCCACGAAGACGCGCAAGCCCTCGTCCACGAGCGCCGCGAGCCTCCGGCCAGCCTCCCGGATCGTGGACGAGGGCGTCGTGACCGGCGGCGCGGAGACCGTCTCCACGTCTTCACCGTCCGCGGTCGCGACGAAACGGAAGTCCGGTTCCGGGAGGTCCTCGTCGTAGAGCTCCCGTACGACGTCTTCGGTGCTCCCGTCGTCGCTCTCCGCGGGCAACCCCTCCGCAGGCTCCTCGGCCCACACCTCGACGTCTCGCGGGAGGAGGTCTCCCGGAGAGACGGGGTTGAGTTCGAGGAGCAGGCGATCCAGGCCCGGCACCCGCACGCCCTGGCGCGCCTCCTCCGGGAAGTCCGCGTCGCTCCGGGCGGCCAGGGCGGCGAGGTCTCCCTCGCGGGCGGCGTAGACTGTGACGCCCTCGAGCTCCCGCACGACCCTTTGGGTCGCCAGGGAGACGGCCCGGACGGTCTCGATCTCGTCGCCCCACCACTCGAGGCGCACGGGCGAACGGCGGGTGCTCGGGAAGACGTCCACGATCCCGCCACGCACCGCGAACTCCCCGTGACGCGACACTCGGTCGACCCTCTCGTATCCTAAAGAGACCAACCGCGAGAGACAGTCGTCCAGCTCGATCTCGACCTCGCCCTCGAGACGCAGAGGCTCATAGAGCGGCGTCTTTTCCCGCATCGCCAGGGGTCCCGCGACCACGACCCGCGCCCCCGAGAGGGAATCCAGAGCGCGCTGGCGCTCTCCGACGCGCACCGCCGGCGAGCCGAAGACGTCGCCGTAGGGGACGCCGCGCGAGGGGAGATGAACTACGGGCTCGTCCGTGAAGCATCTGGCATCCTTCGCGTAGCGCTCGGCCACCTCCTCGCTCCCGGCGAGTAGCAGCACCGGACGCCCGACATTAGTTGCCAGGTAAGCCCGGATCCTCCGAGGAGCCTGCAAGTTCTTTATAGTAGTTCTGTCCTGCACCAATAGATTTTAACGCTCCTATATGTATTTCAACGTGTGCTCAGCCACTCCCTAAGATCGGGGTCGAGATCCTGGAGGCGGAGAAGGGGCGATTGGCGAGCCGGCTCGAACTGCGAGAAGAGCTACTCGCACCGAACGGCTACCTGCACGCCGCCACGATAATCGCGCTCGCCGACACCTCCTGCGGCTACGGCTGCTTCGTCAACCTGCCCGACGGAGCGGAAGGCTTCACCACCGTCGAACTCAAGAGCAACTTCCTCGGCACCAAGCACGAGGGCGTCATCGAATGCGAAGCTACCCTCGTCCACGGCGGACGCGCCACGCAGGTGTGGGACGCCACCGTCACCGACGGCGAGTCCGGCAAAAAGCTCGCCCTCTTCCGCTGCACGCAGATGATCCTCTACGCGCGCTAGACACAAGCGCCTCGTCATCGTCGAAAGCCGCGAAGAACGGCACGGATGTAAGACCCCACAGGGCCATCATCCGCCGCCAGAAGCCCGCGGTTGGCTCCGGGAGCCCTGCTCTACTCCAACTCTTCTCCGTCATGTTCGCTCTTTCTCTTTTCCGAAGAAGCGTATCCCGGTGACGAGCGCGACGCTCGACAGTATGATGCCGAGGCCCACGAACGTCCCTATCCCAAACGGCTCGTCCAGGAACAGGACGCCGAACAACGCCCCGAACACCGGCGAGAGGAACGTAACGGTGAGGGTCTTGGTAGGCCCGACGCTGGAGATCAGGTAGAAGTACAACAGGTAGGCAACGGCCGTACACAGCAGGGCGAGGGCCAGCGTGGAGAGGGTTACCGGCAGCGACGGCGCCTCCGCCGGGACGCTCGCGGCGGCCAGGGGAAGCAGAAGCATCGCGGCCCCCGTCTGCTGCCCGATCGCGAGCGCCAGCGGCGGAGCGCCCGCGAAGGCCCACTTGGCATAGACCCCGCCCAGAGCGTAGGAGAAGGCAGCCAAAAGAGACGCCCCGACCGACACCAGGACGACCCCGCTGAGGGCTATGGGCGTCCACCCGACCAGCACCGCGACCCCTACTATCCCCATGACGAGCCCGGCCACCTTACCCTTCGTCAGAGCTTCGCCCATCCACGCGGCAGCTACCACGGCGGCGAACAGCGCGGTGGTCGCGTTGAGTATCGCCGCCAGAGAAGCGGTCAGGTTGATCTCCGAGGCCGCTATGAGGGAGAACGGGATCGCCGCGTTGCAAGCCCCCAGCGCCAGGAGTCCCTTCCAGCGGGACCGGAGCTTCGGGAGACGGCCCACGGCGACGGTGAGAAGGGCGAGGGCCGCGGCGGCCAGACCGACGCGCAGTTCCATGAGCACGAAAGGCCCCAAGGCCGGTACCGCGACGCGGATATTGATATCAGCGTGAACATCTAAACCTCGAAACCCGGCTGCCTGACACAGCCAAGGATGACATCCTTCTTGTGTCTCAAACGCTCTTTGGCCTTGCGTAGCTCGACTCTCAGCTCGGAGAGGCTCTGGCAGCAGAGATTCTTCAATTCCACGCATTTGAGGTGCTTCCAGACACCTTCGTCGGGGTTGAGAT
>JAIVIG010000075.1:18170-26697 GCA_020200675.1 Actinomycetota bacterium | reverse complement strand
CCGCGCCCGGACGTCGAGTCCGTCGCACGCCTCTACGAAGACGTCGCCGCCCTCGTCAAACCCGCGCCCGTCGCCGCCGTGAGCGTCAACACCAACGGACTCGACGAAGACGCGGCGCAGAGCTTTATCGACCGCGTCGCTGCAACCACCGGCCTCCCGGCAGCCGACCCGCTACGACACTCCGCCGCTCCGATCCTCGACGCCGTCCTGCGGGCGCCCAAGACGGAGGCGATCGGAGCATAGCCTCCAAGCGTTAAACCTGCGTTAAAAATTCTATGTTTGCGTAAGCATCCGGTTATGTTAGTATTCGGCTGTGGCACGGTGTTTGACCTTGAACGCTAGCTTTGAGCCCGTGGCCTTGGTGCCTGTAAAGCGGGCTATCGTGCTCGTGGTCTCGGAGAAGGCGGAGATCGTGGAGGCCAACCTGGACCGCCGGTTCCGCTCCGAGAAGGCCGAGTACCCTTATCCCCTGGTCATCCGGCTCGTGAAGTTCGTCGAGATACCGCGTCGCTTGAGGAAGCACGTGACGAACGCGATCCTCTTCGCGCGCGACAACTACCGGTGCCAGTACTGCTCCAAGCACCGCGACGACCTGAACCGCAAGGAGTGCCTGACGCGCGACCACGTAAAGCCTTTGAGCCGCGGCGGCGAGAATACCTGGGACAACGTGGTCACCGCCTGCACCAAATGCAACGCTCGCAAGAGCAACCGCCTACCGATGGAGTGCGGGATGTATCCCAAGACCACCCCCAAGGAGCCACGCTACGTGGTCATGGTCTGGTACTCGCGTGGTCTCAACGCCATCCAGCGCCGCTACGTCGAGCAGTTCTATGGGGACGGAAGCCTGACGGCTTCCTAGCTGTCAGCAGTCAGCTTTCGGCTATCAGCAAGACCGTGAGGGGCGAGAGCCGGCGGGGGGGATGACGCGATAAGTTTGGTCCGAAGGCCGGCTGCGTTACGTCCGCGCCGCAGGAGTTCGCCGATCGGGGAGAAGCTGACGGCTGATAGCTGATGGCTAACTGCTATAAGATATACTCTTCTTTCGTTATCGGAGCTCGGTGTAGGCGGGACTTTTGGACTACTACGTTTTCGCGGAGACGGTAGAACGCATCGTCGACAACGTCGAGCGCGCCGTCGCCGGCAAGCGGGAGGGTATCTCTCTGGCGGTGACGGCGCTGCTCGCCGGGGGACACGTCCTCATAGAGGACGTTCCCGGGGTGGGGAAGACGCTCCTGGCCAAGTCCCTGGCGCGCTCGGTCGCGGGCGATTTCCGGCGTATTCAGTTCACCCCGGACCTCCTGCCCGCCGACATCACCGGCACGAACGTCTACAACCAGGGCGACGGGGCCTTCGAGTTCTGGGCGGGACCGGTCTTCGCCAACGTGGTGCTGGCCGACGAGATCAACCGGGCGAGCCCCAAGACGCAGAGCGCGCTGCTGGAGGCGATGGAGGAAGGCTCGGTGACGGTCGACGGCGTGACGAGGAGGCTGCCGGAGCCTTTCGGCGTGATCGGCACCCAGAACCCCGTGGAGCACGAGGGGACGTACCCGCTGCCGCACGCCGAGCTCGACCGTTTTATGGTCAAGATGGCTCTGGACTACCCGGACGAGGAGGCCGAGGTTGACCTCTTGAAGCTCTCGGCGGACCCGGTCGCGGAGATCGGACCCGTGGTCGGCCTCGCCGAGTTCGTGCGGATGCGTCGCCTCGCCGAGGAGGTGTACGCGAGCCTACTGCACCCCGGACGATGTGAAGGCCCTCGCCCCGCACGTACTGTCTCATAGGATCATCGCTCAGGGCGCCGGCGCGTCTTACGGGGGCCTCCGCAACGGCTCCGCCGGCCCCGACAGGGCCGCGGGCGTGGTGCGCGAGATCCTCTCGTCGGTGCCCGTGAACGAGGCGGTCTAACGCCTTGCCGAAGGTGTTGCGGCCTCCCGGGCGGCGGGTCTCCGTAAGACCGACGGCACGGGGCTGGCAAGCTATCTTCTTCGGTAGTCTTTCTCTGGTCGCGGCCCTGCTCATCGGGACGACCCAGATCTACCAGCTCGCCTACGCGTTCGCCGGCCTCCTGCTCGCGGCGCTCGTGCTTGGCCTCTTTTTCTCCCGGGGCCTGCGATACGCGCGCCGAATCCCTGGTGAACGCTCGACCGTCGGGCGTTCCTCCCACGTGGAGCTCACGGTCTCCAACGCGTCCCGGACGCGAAGTCCCAACGTGGAGGTGTTGGACCACCTTCCCGAGAGGCGCCCGTTTCGGGGGCCGCCGGTCGGGGGATTCGAGACGCGGAAGATTCGGGAGCCGGTGCTCTTCGCGAAGAGGGGTTTCTACAAGCTTGGTCCGGCGGAGATCCGGACCACCGATCCGTTCGGGCTTCTTCGTTTCATTCGAAGGTTCGGGGCGCGCACGGAGGTCACGGTCTACCCGGAGGTCTTCGAGCTCGCGGGCTTCCTGCTGCGGGGTAAGAAGGGGGACGCCGGGACCCGGGGCTCCTTCGCCCAAAGGGGGGACGAGTTCTCGGGGCTCAGGGAGTACCGGCGGGGCGACGACCGGCGGCACATCGACTGGAAGAGCGTTGCGCGCACGGGGGAGCTGGTCGTCAAAGAGTTCGCCCAGGAGTCACCGCAGCGCCACACGGTCGTCCTGGACCTCCACCGTCCGGGCATCGGCGTTACCGAGGCCGAGATCGAGGACGCCGTCTCGGCCGCTGGCTCGGTCCTCTACCACCTCGTCCGGGAGGGCCTGCCGTTCAGGCTGATCTCCCGCTCTCTGGGCGACGGTCTCGTGGAGAGCGTCGAGAAGCTCCGGGCGGCGGGGCTCTCGACGGTCGTGGTGGCGCTCGCCGCCCACACCTACCGGACCGGAGGCCTGGTATCCGGGCGGGAGGGTGTTTTCTCGGGGTATGTCCGGCGGCTGGAGCTTGCCGGGGCGGACGTGCGCGTCGTGCGGCGCCCGGGCGGGGTGGCCGCTCTGGCGGGGTCGCGGAGGGTCGCGAATAGTCGAGGGGCGGTCTAGCGGTGGGCGGCTGGAAAGTGCGGCTGCCGTTGTACGCCGCGGGGCTCGCGACCGGCGGGGCGTTCGGCGTTCTGTTCACCGGCGGGGCCATGCCTTACTTGCTCGGGGCGGCGCTGGTCGCTCTACTCGTGGGGTCGGCGGGGACCTACAGGTTCCTTCTGCTCTTCCCGGCGGCTGCACTGTACGCGCTCGTCGCCGTCTACGGGATGCCGCCCCTGAGCTTGAGCGGCTGGCGACGGCTCTTCGAGCGGGTGGGGCAGGATGTCTACGAGGGGGTGGCGGTTGCCTCCGCCGCGCCCGTCCCGTATGACCTGCATCCCGGCCTGCTGGTCGTCCTGATCCCGATAGTCGTCATCGTGGTGACCTTCGCGACCTCGGCCACCATCTACGAGGAGAGCCCCGTGGTCTCGGTCGCCGTGCTCGGCATGACCATCGGGACTTTGAGCACCATCTCCTTCGAGGTCGGCATCGGGCCATTCTTCGCGCTGTTCCTCGTCTCCGGCGTCGCGCTCTTGCTGTTCGCAGGCGACCGGACGGGGTGGGGCGAGCGTCTCGCGCCGGCTGCTGTCGTGGCGAGCGCGCTGGTAGCCGGGTTCGTGCTCGTGTTGCCCGAGGCGCCCTTCGCCGAGGAGGCGATCCGACCCGCCCAGATCGACTGGACCAGGATCGGGACCGGCGGCACCTCGCGGTTGGCGGTCCAGGCGGATGTCGGCGACTATCTGACCAGGGGCCGGGAGGCGGAGCTCATGCGCATAAGGAGCCCGGAGCCCATGCTCTGGCGAGGGGGAACCCTCGACCACTTCGACGGCGTCAGATGGTCCTCGACTGTGGATCGCGGGGAGGACGAATTGGGCGAGGAGGTCTCGGACAGCGTTCCGACTCGCAAGGTGATCCAGGAGGTAAAGGTCTTGCAGGCCGAGACGAGCCTCCTCTTCGGGGGGTACCAGATCTCGAACGCCTCCGTCCCCTACGCGATGGAGCGCTCCGACGGCTCCTGGACCTCCGCGCACCCCCTCACCGAAGACTCCTCCTATCGAGTGCTCTCCCAAATTCCCCAACCCTCGGTCGCCCAACTCGAAACCGCCGGCGTCGTCTACCCCGCCCTCGTGCGGGAGAAGTTCCTCCAGCTCCCCGAGGACCGGCCCGAGGTACTGGCCGAGACAGCCCGGGAGATACAAGACGATTACGCTCCCCGGACGCCCTACGATACGGCCAGGGCCATCGAGCGGTACCTGATCTCCGACGGCGGCTTCACTTACAACATAGGCGCGGACTACACCCGGGCCGACAAGGCCATAGAAGAGTTTCTCGGCGACGAGAGAGAGGGCTTCTGCACCCAGTTCGCGACCTCGATGGCCTTGCTCTCGCGCGAGCTCGGCGTCCCCTCGCGGGTCGTCTATGGGGCGACCACGGGCAGGGAGAAAGAACCGGGCGAGTACGTCGTCACCGGCTACAACATGCACACCTGGGTCGAGGTCTATTTCCCCGGCGTCGGCTGGTACCCATTCGACCCGACCCCCGGCTTCTCCGTCCCGTCCGTGATGGAGGAGAACGCCCCCCGTCCCGAGATGAACGACCTGTCGTACGTCTCCTCCGAGGCCCCGGCCCTCAAAGGCCGGCAAACCGAAGACCCCGCCTCCAACCCGGTAGAGACCCCGATCGGCGAAGGGTTCGCGGCCTCGGAAGAGACTTCTGCGTGGGACCGGTACGCATACGCGCTCCTGTCCGTGCTCCTGCTCATACTGTTTCTGGCCGCCGTACCGCTGGTCAAGAGGGCTCTCGTCGCGCGCGGGCGACCGAAGGACCTCTACCGGGACCTCACGGGCCGGTTGCGGGACGTCCTGCCGTTCACGAGCGGGGCCGGCTCGAAGGTCGCGGACTCGCCCGCCCTCACCCCGACCGAGCGTTTGCTGCTCCTCGCAGGGGCCGCCGGAATCGAGGAAGGCCCGTTCCGCGAGTTCGCCTGGACCTACTCCGAGAGCCTCTACGCGCCGGACCCGCCCTCGAACACGACTCGCGCCTACCGCAAAGCCCTGCTCGAGTACGAGAAGCTACCGAGGTGGAAACGCATCCTGGGCGCCACCAATCCGACCTCGCTCCTCTTACGCGCACAACGGCGCTTGGCGGCATACAGTGGACGGTTCGGGAAAGCCTTGCGCGCGAAGATCAGGGCGCTAAAGAGGTTTCGCGTAGGGTGGTAACGGGGCTGCTGGAAGAGTTCGCGTTGATTTGCGCCGGTGGCGGTGTAATAATTAATATCGTCTAGACTTACACACTACAGCATTCCGTGGGAGGTGCTGATGGATCAGAAGACGACCATCCTCTCGATAACCGACAACGCTGCCGAGAAGGTCAAGGGTCTCATGGAGCAGGAGGGCGAGGAAGACCTCGCGTTGCGCATCGGCGTTCGTCCCGGTGGTTGCTCCGGCTTCCAGTACTCGATCTACTTCGACGACGAGATCAACGACGACGACGAGGTCATCGAGACCAAGGGCGTCAAGATCCTGATAGACGCCATGAGCGTTCCGTACATCATGGGCAGCGAGTTCGACTACGTCGACGGCCTCATGGGCGCCGGATTCGCGGTCAACAACCCCAACGTCCAGGGCGGCTGCGGCTGCGGCAGCTCCTTCACCTGCTAGACCAGAGACAGTAGCGACAACGGAAGCCCGGAGCCTCAAAGGTTCCGGGCTTTTTCTTTGCTAGGAGACGACGCCGGGCGCTGAGCGTGACGGACGCCGGGGGCTTTGGCTTTCGCTAGCGATTCGTTTTGCCAGCTCGTTTCTCTCCGGCAGACTCCTCGACGCTGTCGGGGGCGCTGCGTGGCTTGCGTTGGCGTCGCCGGTAGGCCCGAATCGCCAGGAGGAGCGCCGCGGCGAGTGCTACCGCGAGCACGAGGGTGTCCGGGACGGTGTTGGCGAGGGATCTGGCCCACTGCTCGGCGGCGTAGGCTACGTCCACTGCCCCGTTCTCCTCGTAGAGGCCGGAGAGGGCGGAGGTTCCCTCGTAGGCTATAAAGACCACCCCGAGCAGGACGAACATCAGCCCGGAGACGAGGTTCGTGGTGTGGACGTGCAGGGGGCCTATGGAGAGTTCCCGGCCGCGGAGCCAGGGGCGGCGTCCGAGGTCGAAGCGGTCCCAGAGGGCCGCTATGAGGAAGAGGGGGGCGGCCATTCCGAGGGCGTAGATCGCGAGCAGGCCCGCTCCCCGGAAGACTTGCCCGCTCGTGGCCGCGACGGTCAGGACCGCGCCGAGGATGGGACCGGAGCAGAAGCCGGCGAACCCGTAGACCGCGCCGAGGGCGAAGGTCGCGCCCGCCGACTCTCCCCGGACCCGCCCCGCGAGGCGGGAGAGGGGGCCGAGGTCGAAGCCGCGTCCGAGGATCTGCAGCACCCCCAGCAGGATGATGACGAGGCCGGAGACCGTTATGAGGGTGCTCCGCTCCCCGTAGACGAGCCTGCTTACGGCCGAGACTCCCATCCCCAGGGGCACGAGCGTCGCGGCGAGCCCGAGGTAGAAGATGGCGGTCTTTGCGAGTAATGCCTTGCGCGACTGGAAGGCGTAGGCGAAGAAGGCCGGCAAGAGCAGAGCGCTGCACGGGCTCAACAACGAGAGGACCCCTCCGAAGAGTGCCGCCAGGTAAGAGACCTCAAGCACCCTCGGATTCGCTTCCCGTCTTCTGCAGCTCCTCCTCTATCGCCTGCTCGAAGGCTTCGAGGGGCTGCGGTCCCACGAGCCTCTGTCCGTTGATGGTGAAGCTCGGGGTACCCTGTATCCCCGCGTCCTGGGCCTCTTGCAGGTCCCTCTGCACGAGGGGCTCGAACCTGCCCGAGGTCAGGTCGGACTCGAAGCTCTCGGTGTCCAGCCCGACCTCTTTGGCCAGTTCGATCAGCTTCTCATCCGAGAAGGTCCCGCCGTTGATCGAACCCTGGTTCCGGTAGAGGGCGTCGTGGTACTCCCAGAACTTGCCCTGGTACTGGGCCGCTCTGGCGGCCTGCGCCGCCGTCCTGGACTCCTGTCCGAGGTAGGCGAAGTCTCGCCACTCGAACCTCAGCGTTCCATCCTCGATGTAACTCTCGATCAACTCTGGTTCCACCTCACGGGCGAACTTGCCGCAGTACCCTCACTGGTAGTCGGCGTACTCGGTCAGGACGACCGGAGCGTTCGCGTCGCCTAGAGTCGGGTGATCCAGGTCCGCCGATGCCTGCGGCTCGGCGCCCTGCTCCGCGGCCGTACCGCCGCACGAGACCGCGAAGGCCCCGACGAGCAGCGCGAGCAGCGCGAGTCCCGCGAAGGGTAGCCGGGTCGTTCCCTTTCCGTCGAATCGCTCGTGCATCATCGAACCCTTTCTCCAGGAAATAGTCCTCGATCTCCTCTCCGAAAACTGCGATCTCGAACGAGAAAAGCTCCGCCAATATATACGGACTCGCCGGCCGCACGGATTACCGGACGAGCGGCTAATCTCGTGACGGAGAACCGTGAGAGCCGGCCTCCGGTTGTCTTCTCTTGCTGGGCCTCGAAGGGTCCGGCTTTTCTGTTGTCCCTAATACAGGCTCCGGATTGCACGGGCTATATAATCGAAGCTCCCAAGGAAAGCAAGCATCTCGCGAGGCAGGCGCGGTCTTCTGGTCGTTAGTCCGCATCGCGGTACCCTGGAGCTAGGAGGCGCCCTTGAAGCTTGGAAGCAGTCGCTGCGACGGTAGTCCCGGACTCTCGGAGTCTCACCGGGCTATCCTGGTAGCTCTGTGTGTGCTCGCGTCGCTGGCGCTCTTTACCGCCTGCGGCGGCAACACACCGAATGGCGAACAGAACGACGAGCCTGAAGAGACCGGCGATGGCACCATGGCCGTTCCCGAGGAGACTACCGGTGGCGAAGCCGCGGGGGAGGGGACGACTTCGGGCGAGGTCGCGCTCACCCCGGCCGAGGCCACGGTCGGTCCGAACGAGAACGCGTCCATGTTGCCGGCCGGGGGGAAGGAGAAGGACAGGTCCCAGGACCCGCCGGAGACCCCGCCCGAGGGAGTGCGGACCTACCCAGCGACCTCCAACAGCACCGACGTCGAGCTTCCGATCTCTTACGAGCAGGACCCGCCGACGAACGGCGACCACGCAACGTATTGGCAGAACTGCGGCTTCTACAGCTCGCCCGTCGAGAACGAGGCCGCCGTCCACTCCATGGACCACGGGGCTGTCTGGATCACCTACCGCCCGGACTTGCCCGCGGATCAAGTCGAGATCCTGCGTGGTCTGGCCCAGGAAGATGAGTACGTTCTTGTCAGCCCCTACCCGAACCTGTACGCGCCCGTGGTCGCCACCGCCTGGCGCAACCAGCTGGACCTCACGGGTGCCGATGACCCTCGTCTCCGGCAGTTCGTGGACCAGTTTCGGCTTAGCGCAACGGCGCCCCTCTCCGGCAACGGTTGCACCGACGGCCGCGGGGAGCCGGAAGCGTCGGCGGCGTAAGCGTCAGAGACCGGTCGCGGCGGGGGTAGGTCGAGGGTTTCACGGGCACCGAGAAGG
>JAIVIG010000075.1:0-18162 GCA_020200675.1 Actinomycetota bacterium | reverse complement strand
TCCTTGTCAGCGCCGCAGTCGGGACACGTCTCTGGAAGCTCGCCCTCGACGCTGTAGCCGCAGACGGTGCAGGCCCAGTTCATGGCGTCGACTTCGCCCACCGCCTCGGGGTCCGGCTTCTCGCCGCTCACCCCGCGCACTTCATCAGTCATAGCGATCTCCTCTCGTTGCAGCACAACAGAGTCATTATGACACCAAGGGATCTTCTCGGGCTTCCGGTCTTGCCCCCGCTGGCCAAGCTCTGGAGGACATCGTATATCGCGTGCCTCGCTTCGAACGGGGGCGCTGCGTTCCCAGGGCGCATAGCGTGCGACGGGTCGCACAGAAGGGCGACCACCGGGGCGCCCGTTACGCTCTGCCTGTGGCCGCGAGGGAAGCGATTGAAGACCGTTTGCCCGATGGTACCTGAACGAGCGGCGGTTCCGAGTCACAACCAACGAGGAGGATCGTCCCACCGGAGAATCGAAAGTCTACAAAGCACCCTGCGTTTGACGTGTCCGGTACTTTTTATTATCCTTGTAAAAGAAATGTTGAGCTATTAGAATAATACCTCAAAGTTGTTGAATAAAGGGGGGAGTTTCTACACAATAATAGAAGGCACAACCGTGTGAGAAAACAGAAGGCTCTCTATGAGCTTCATTGGGATACGGAGAGAGGGGACAAGATGAGAAAGATAATTATGGTGGCGGTCATGGGCGCGGTGCTCACATTGCTACCCGCCGGATTGGCTATGGCGTTGCACGTCGAGATCAAGTGCAACGAACAGCCCGGCGACCCAGAGTGCTACGGTACCAACCGAGCCAACCATGGTGACGAAATCACGGGTAGCAACCAGGTTGACTACATTTGGGCCTACGACGGTGACGACGTTGTGAGGGCCCGTATTGGCGACGACATCGTATACGGCGGAGAAGGCGACGACACAATCGACGGCGGAGAAGGCAACGACGCAATTGCTGGTAAAGAAGGCAACGACTATATAGTCGGTGGTGAGGGTAACAACGTTATAAACGGCGGCCTGGGCAACGACGTGATGGTTGGCGGCAACGGCATCGACCGTATAGTCGACATTGCCCAGCGCGACATAGACCGGGTCGGCTCCGCTGGAGGCAACGACGTCGTCAACGTCCGGGACGAAGACGGTAGGGACGTAGTCAACTGTGGTGCGGGACGTGATGACACTGTCAGGGCTGACCGGGGCGACAATGTCAACAAGAACTGCGAGAACGTGCGGCTCGCGAGACGCTAGAAGAATAGAAGAGCTTAGGCAGTAAGCACCGCCAACCGGTGGTGTTTCGTCGGACCGGGGCTTTAGTGCCCCGGTCTTTTTCGTACTCGTGGAGAGCATTGTTACCCTCATCTGGTAGGATCAGAATCGGATGCGGGCACGCTCTCGAAGTCTTCCTTGTCAGCGCCGCAGTCGGGACACGGACGGTGCAGGCCCAGTTCATGGCGTCGACTTCGCCCACCGCCTCGGGGTCCGGCTTCTCGTCGCCTGCGCACTTCGTCGGTCATGTGGATCTCCTCTCCGTATGGAATCGGCGAGTCTATTAATGGCACCGAACGCGCCGCGGGCTCTGTGTGGTCTGCTCGTGGTATGGTTCGTTCCGTTGTATCGCTGCGGTTGACGGGTGGAACGGTGGAATGTGGACCTTCGCCTTCTGGTGCTTGCCTTGGGGACCTTCGCGATCGGGACGGGCAGCTTCGTGTTCGCCGGGTTGCTCGGGGACGTCGCCGTAGACCTGTCGGTCTCCGTGGGGATCGCGGGGCAGTTGATCACGCTGTACGCTATCGTCTACGCTGTCGGCTCTCCGGTCCTGGTGACGCTCACCGGCGCGGTGGCCAGGCGGCGGCTCCTCGTTATCTCCCTCGCCGTGTTCGCCGGGGCCAACGTGGCGGCGGTGGTGCTCTCCTCGTTTGGGCCGCTCCTGGCCTCCAGGATCGTGGCCGCGTGCGCAGCCGCCGTTTTCACACCCACGACGGCGGTCGTCGCCGCGAGCCTGGCGGAGCCCGAGAAACGAGGTCGGGCTCTCGCCACCGTGACGGGCGGTCTGACGATCGCGTTCGCTTTCGGGATACCTCTGGGTACACTGGTCGGCGAATACTTTGGCTGGCGGGCGACCTTCGTGCTGGTAGGCGTCCTCGGGGCCGTCGCGTTGATCGGTATAACGGCGCTGCTGCCGGTCATCGAGAACCCCCCGCCCGTGAGCCTGCGCGATCGGATGCGCACCGTGGAGCAACCCGCCGTCGTCGCGGCTCTGGGGCTCACGGCGATCGGACTCGGGTCCGGTTTCGTGGTGTTTACGTACGTAGATCCACTCCTGGGGGACCTGACGAGCTTCGGGGGGAGAGGCATAAGCGGTATGCTCTTGCTCTTTGGCCTCGCGGCCATAGCCGGCAACGCTCTGGGAGGCTACGGCGCGGACCGCTGGGGCTACGGGCGGAGCATGACCGTGATCTTCGTGGTCGTCGCGCTATCTCTGCTGTCTTTCTCGCTGCTGATGCCGGTGGCCGGTACGATTTCGGCAGTCGTCGGGGCGGGGGTAGCGCTGGTGACCTGGAGCGTGGCCGGGTGGGCGATCACACCGTTCCAGCAGTACCGCCTGATCGAACTGGCACCCCACACCCAGAACATAGTCCTCTCCCTGAACGCCTCCGCCATCTACCTGGGTCAGGGCGTAGGAGCGGGCATAGGTGCCCTCGTCATCCTCTACGGTTCGCTCGCTTCGTTGGGATGGGTAGCCGCGCTCTGTACGGCGGTCGGCCTCATCGTGCTGCTATTCGGCGCTCGCTCGCGTAAGGGAGGACTCGACGAAGAAAACCAGGCCTCTTGAGCGCCCTACTTGCGCCACTCGCGTGAGATCGCCACTTCGACCTCGACCGGAACCTTCTCCAGGATCTCCTCGCCCGCCCGGTTCATTGCGGCTTTCGTACGCTCCGTGACCTCCGGCGCTATCTCCTCGGCGCACTCGACGACGAACTCGTCGTGGATGCAGTTGATAAGCCGGGCGTCGAGCCCTTCCAGCTCTTCGCGCACGTACGCGAGAGCGAGCTTGGCGATGTCAGACGCCGTGCCTTGTATAGGATAGTTCATCGCCTCGCGTCGTAGCGCGCCCCGCTCGACGGAGCCAAGCCCGGAGGTGTCCCCGAACTTTCTGACGCGCCCGGCGAGGGTGCGCAGCGTGCGGTCCCTTAGCGCCCGGTTGGCGGTTCTCTGCAGGTACCGCTGGACCTTGGGGTAGTTGGCGAAGTACTCGTCTATGAGGGTGCGGGCGTGCTCGTCGTCGGTGCCGAGCTGGGCGGAGAGGCTCTTCGCCCCTCGACCGTACATCAGGCCGAAGTTTATCCTCTTGGCCGCCGAGCGCTGCTCCTTCGTCACCTCGTCCTGCTCGGTGCCGAACATCGTGGCCGCCGTCAGCCTGTGCAGGTCCTCGCCCTCCCGAAAAGCGCGCACGAACTCCGGGTCGCCGGAGACCTCGGCCAGTATCCTCAGCTCGATCTGGGAATAGTCGGCGATGACGAGTGTGTTACCTTGTTCTGCTACAAAACAACTGCGAAACTCGTCCTCGTGTGGTATCTGCTGGATGTTGGGGCTTGTGCACGCAAGGCGACCCGTGGGAACGCGGCACTGGAGGAAGTTGGCGTGGATGCGGCCCGTCTTGGGGTGGATAAAGCTCGGGTAGGTCTCGAGGTAGGTGCCGAGCTTCTTCTGGAGTTCGCGGTACTCCAGTAGGGCGCGGGCCGCCGGGTGGTCCACCTTCAGCAGCGTCCAGACTTTCGTGTCGGCTAGCTCTATGCCAAGAGAGCGGAAGGCGTCCGTGATCTGCTTCGGGCTGTTCAAGTTCAGCCGTGGACCCAGTCCCTCCAGCGGCAGCATCCCCTCGGGCTCGGGGAACTGGGCGTCCAGCCTCAGCGCCGCCTCGTCCCGCCGCTTGCGGACCGTTTCCTCTAGCTCCTTCCACCTCTCGACGTCCAGCTTTATCCCCGCAAGCTCCATCTCGGCGATCGCTGCGACCGCCCGGAACTCTATCTCCGAGACGAGGCTGAGTTCCTCCTCCTCGATCTCCTCCGCCAGGCGTTCGCGCAGCGGCAAGAGGATCGCGGCGTCGCGGGCGGCGTACTCTATCTGGCCCGCAGACAACTTCCCGGACCAGTCCTCCGTCCGGGCCGACTTATCCAGCTCGATGTCTGTGTACCGCTCGGCGACCGCTTCGAGGGAGAAGGATGGGCTCTGGTCCCCGCCGGCCAGCAGCTGCGCCGCGAGCATCGTATCGAAGATGGGAGATAGCGAGATGCCGTGCTCGGCCTTGAGGAAGGAGCAGTCGAACTTGGAGTTGCCCGTGATGGTAATGAAATCTCCCTGCCGCATCACGAAATTCGAGGTCTCCGTCGTCAGACAGGCTACCCTCTCTTTGCCCAGGCTGCGGTGCTCGACCTTCCGCATCGTCGTCGTGGGGCGGCCAAAGTGGAGGAAGTCCTCGCCTACCGGCTTCGGCGTGTAGCCTAAAAGGTGTCCGGCCAGCAGCAACGCCTCGTACTTGCCCGGGTTCGCCTTGCGCGTTTGGCAGAACGCCTGAGGAAACGGCAGCGACTTCGAGCCTTCGGCGAACCAGAAATGACTGAACCACGATCTCAACGCTTCAGCGGAGAACCCCAGCACGCAGCCCGCGAAGTTGGGCCGGTCGAGGTCCAGCCCGGCTTTCTCATATATGCGTGCAACCAGGCGTCCTGGCACCCCGTATCTCCTGATGTGCGGGGATTCGGGGAGCCTCTTGAACCTCGGCTCGACTCCCAGGGCCCGAAGCAGGGCCTCGATGCGGGCGCAATAATCGTTGTTGTTCTCCGACTGCGTGATGCTGCACGTTGGGGGACGGTTCCATCCGCCGTGGCTGGGACGCTTCGGACTGTACTTGCCATTGGTCCAGATCGTCCCGTCCCCCCAAAGCCACGCCAACAGCGCCGCTTCCTCCGGGGACACTTCGGAAGGGAAAGGGTTGGTGAACGGGGCCGAATGCACCACCCGGTCCTTGTTACCCGGCCTGGCACGCAGGTCGTCGGTCGTCTTATAGGTCTCCTCGAACCTGTCGCCCCGTTTGCCCTCTTGGACTCGGCACACCCACCTGTGGGAACCCGTGGATCGCCACCTCCTTCGCGTGTTGGAGGTTTCCGTCACCTCTTGTTCGCCGCCGTCGACGTATTCGGTCACCCTGGTCCACCGTTGACGCCCATCGGAGTACCCCATAACGGTGTCGCCCCGCGAGACGCTCCCGATGGGTCGCCATCCTTTGGGGGTCAACACTTCCGTGTCCAAAGGGACGCAGTTGTGGAGCGTCTTTACCGGCCCGTCCTCCAGGACCTCCTTGAGCGGCGCCGGGTCGCCGGTCTCGAAAACGTCCACGACGAACGTTGCGCTCGGGGTGGCGAGCTGCAGGAGGCGTATCCGGCCGTCGCGGGGGGAGAGAGCCGTGGTTTCGGCATCTACGCCCACGAACTCGGCTTCTTCGAGGGTCTTCGCGACGGCGGCGAGGTCGGCGGCGGATGTGATCAGCTCGTAGTTGGCGAGGCGTTCTTCCACGGGGAGATTCTAGCAGGGGACCGCGAGATAAACGGAATTACATAAGGGCTGCGGTGGTGGGGTACACTCTGGACATATGGGAGGTTCCTTCAAGATAGGACGGGCGTTCGGTATAGAGATAAAGGTCCACTGGACCTTCTTCTTGTTGCTCGCCTTCTTCGCCTTTCTCGGTTACCGGGATTCGGGCGATCCGCTCACGGCGCTCGTCACCGCCGCCATAATAGTGGCGCTGTTCTTCTGCGTTCTCTTGCACGAGTTCGGTCATTCACTCGTGGCGCAGCGCCTCGGCATCGAAGTACCGGATATAACCCTCCTGCCCATAGGTGGCCTCGCCCGACTCAAAACCCTGCCCGAAAAGCCCTGGGACGAGGTCAAGATAGCTATCGCCGGACCTTTGGTGAACGTCGTGCTCGCCCCGATATTCTTCGGCCTGGCTCTGCTGCTCGGAGCCAACCTGCTGAACCCCGCCAACATCCTGGAAGGCGCCGGCTCGCTGGGTGAGGTTCTGGTCTACCTAGGCTACATAAACGTCATACTCGCCGTCTTCAACCTGATCCCCGCGTTCCCGATGGACGGCGGCCGGGTCTTGCGCGGCCTGTTGGCCACTCGTTTCGGACCCGTGCGGGCGACGGAGATCTCCTCCGGCGTCGGCCAGTTCTTCGCCATCGCCTTCTTCCTGATCGGACTGGTACTGGGGAACTTTATACTCCTGCTCATCGCGGTCTTTATCTTCTTCGGGGCGAGCGGCGAGACCCAGATAGTCCGCCAGCGGGAGCTGGACTTTCCCGTGGTCGACGAAGACGGCAGGCTCGCCGGCATCATCACGCGCAAAGAGATCCTTTCCGCCGCCCACTCCCCGGATCGTTATACGAGCGTCCGCGACCTGATGAAGACAGATGTCCCGACGATCTCCCCGGACGCAGATCTCTTCACGGATGGCTACCGCATCCTGCAGGAGAGTGGCCTGCGCGCGCTCCCCGTGGTCGACGACGGCGAGCTGGTCGGCATGCTCACCATCGACGACGTGGGTCAGGCGAGCCTCCTGCGCGACCTGCGCAAGCAGCAGTACTGATGGAGCGGTACTTGCGTATTGCCTCCCTCCTCCCCAGCGCCACCGAGATCGTCCACTTCGTCGGCGCCGGCGACGCCCTGGTCGGCGTCACCCACGAGTGCGATTACCCTCCCGGCGTCGAGAACCTTCCCAGGTTGACCGGCACCTCCATAGACCAACACTCCATGACCAGCGCCGAGATAGACGCCGCCGTCGGGGAGCGACTCACCGACTCGGACAGCCTCTACTCCCTCGACGCGAAGCTGCTCGAAGAGCTGAACCCCGACCTCATCCTGACCCAGGGCCTCTGCGATGTCTGCGCCGTCTCCTCGAACGTCGTCGAGCAAGCCACGTCCGCGCTTCCAAAAACGCCCCGCGTCCTCTCCATGAATCCGACCACGTTGAGCGAAGTGCTGGACGTCACCGTAGAAGTCGGCGACGCCCTCGATCGCGGCGTTGAAGCCCGCGAGAAGGTGTCCACCCTCCGCGAGCGACTCGCCCGCGTCGAGGAGACGGTGGCGGGGTTGCCCCGGTCGCGCGTCGGTTGCATAGAGTGGCTCGACCCACCGTTCTCCGCCGGCCACTGGGTCCCCGAGATGGTCCGGCTCACCGGCGGCGAGGAGCTTTTCGCCCGCGCGGGCGAGCCTTCCAAACGCCTCTCCTGGGAGCAGGTCTTCCGAGCCGCGCCCGAGGTTCTCGTACTCATGCCCTGCGGCTTCGACGCGGCGCGCGCCGCCGGGGAGGCTCGCGCGTTGCCGGGTATGCCCGGATGGGAAGATCTTCCGGCGGTCGAGAACGGGCGGGTGTGGGCGGTGGACGCCAACTCTTACTACAGTCGTCCGGCGCCCCGACTCGTCGAGGGGGTCGAGATCCTGGCGCGCATTCTCCACCCGGAGGTCTTCCCCGAAGCACCGGAGCCCGAAGCCGCGTCGCCTCTCGCCGTCCCGGCTCACCGTCTGGCTTGATCTCGTTCGCACCTTCGGGCTTCGTCCGTTAGACTTTCTCACCTATGAAGGTTATCGTCGAGGAGATAGAGACGCTGGTCTCCCGGGCAGGGACGCACCCCATCTGGGGCTACGTCCACTGCCTGAGGGTCTTCGACCTGGCCGAGGAGCTAGCCCGGGCGGAACGGTTGGATTACGACCAGGAGATCCTGCGCCTCTCGGCCCTTCTGCATGACATCGGGTTGTACCGCGCCTACTCGATGCGGGAAGGTGCTGACCACACCCGGCGCTCCGTGGCGGTGGCCACGAGGATGCTGCGCGACGGCGACTTCCCCCCGCACGCCACCCGCGTCGTCCTCGACGCCATAGAGCACCACCCGCCGGGGGCTCCCCCGGGCCGCTCGACGGAGGCCTCCCTGCTCAAGGACGCCGTCGCCCTCGACTACCTCGGTTCCGTGGGGCTCGCCAGGGTGTTCGCGATGGTCGGCCTCGAAGAAGACGTCCCAGACCTCGCGGCGGCGGTCCGGCACGCCATGAGCCTCCGCCGCACCCTCCCGGACCTCCTCTACTTCGACGCGTCCCGCCACCTCGCCCACGAACGCGTCCTGGAGATGGACCGCTTCTTCGCGCACCTGGAGAATTCGACCGCTAATCTGAAGCTACTTTAGATGTACCGCTTGGTGGAAGACAGAAGGGAAGAGATTGCCGAAATGTGCTGGCGCCTCTTTCGTCCTCGACGTCACCGAGGGCAAGACGCTGGAGGACTACTCCGGCGACCGGCTCCTGAGACAGTCACCTAAGGTCGGGAGGAGGCGAACCATGTACGCAAGGGTGACGAGCATCCGGTTCTCGCCGGACACGAGGGCGGAAGTCGTCGGTGTTGCCGAGGGTTTCACGCCGATCCTAAGGCAGCAGCGGGGCTTCAACGGGCTGCAGGTGCTGACGGACCCCAGCTCGGGCGAGGGCATCATCGTCTCCTTATGGGAGACGGTAGCTGACGCGGAGGCGGGCGAGGCCAGCTCCTCTTACATCGGGCAGATGAGCATGATGTCGAGTTTTCTGTACGGGCAGCTGGTCCCTAAGACCTACGAGGTCGATGTCCGGGTGTAGGTGCGGCCTCTCCGGAGGTTTCTGAATTTCCGGGATGCCAACTTAGCGGCAATCTAGTGAATAGAAGGGCGGGAGGTCCCAGCGAAGCTAAGGACCTCTCCCCGGACCATCCGGGCTGGTACACGATTGCCTACGGCCACGTGCGTTACCACTGTTAGTCGAGTAAGGACAACAGGTCTTCTTCCGAGGGGGCGAGAAGAGCGGTAATCCAGCGGACGGACGAGTACGTAGTATGTACCGACAAGACTGCGAACAAGAGGAGAATGAAGATGACGGCACGGTTGTACGCGCAGATAGTAGGGGTGGTGGTCATTCTGATCGGGGTGGTGGGCCTGATCCTGGGTGAACAGTCGCTGGGCAGCCTCCTGAACATCGACATCTTGGAGGACATTATTCACTTGGTCACGGGCGGTCTTCTGGCCTACGTCGGCTTCGGGCAGCGAGACGAGGGGCTCGCCCGCAACGTGGTCGGTGGATTGGGAGTGGTCTACTTACTGGTGGGCGTGCTCGGCTTCGTCATACCCATGCTCTTCGGGCTGCTCCCCCACGGCTACAGCATCGTCGACAACCTCATACACCTGGCATTGGGCGTCGCCGGCATCGTGGTCGGCTTCTTCCTACCGGGGCGAGGCACCACGGCGAGGACATCGTAAGCAAGCACCGCTAGAAGAAGCCGGAGCCCCGAAGGACCCCGGCCCGGTAGTCTATGCTCTTGTTACTCGGTTAGCCGCCGACCGGCTCGATCGTGCCGCAGTTGGCCGGTATCGTGGCTTCCTGGGGCAGATTGGGGTCGAGGTCGCTCGCCCCCGCAGCCTCGAAGTCGTAGACCCCGTTGCCGTTGAGGTCCACACCGTGCTGTACGACGGCGAAGTCCCCGAGCCTCTCGGCCACGTTGGACGGCACGCCGAACGTCCGGCCGTAGGTGAGGGTCCCGTCCTCATTGGCCACCGGGAAGCGGTCCACCGCCAGTCCGCTCTCCGGGCTGGTGTCGCCCTCGGTGGTGAACGACGTCAGGATCGGCCCGTAGGACGGTTCGCCCTCGGTGGTGTTCACCAGGTTGTCGCCGTTCTGGTCGTTGAGGATGGTCGGGCACTCGCTCATGGTCTGCTCCAGCCCGTGAATGTGCTGGGCGTGGGGCAGGTTGGGCGCCAGGCCCTCCGAAGCGATGTCGGCGGTAAGCTGGTCCCCGTCGAGGGCCAGGTCGGCCGTGCCGCTCGCACCCGAGTTGTTGAGAGGGTCGAGCTCGGCCTGGAACGTCTCCTGCGCGAACGCCGCCGGAGCGAGGCTCAGGTACGCGGCTGCGACGAGCAGCAACGATACGCCTATCTTTGTTCTCAAGAATCTTCTCCTTGTCCGTAAGTCTGCCGGTTTGCTTGAAGAGCTACGACTATCGTTGCTAAGTACTCACCGCTTTCTTCGATCTTTCTTCGAAACCCAAGCACCTACCTATACGGGGCGGGGTATCACTCGGATCAACTACGCAACAACGAAAAGGGCCGGAGCCCCGAAGGACCCCAGCCCCGCCGCCTTCCACTAGAGCGTGTTATGGACCTGTGCCGAGGACGGCGGTTGCCTGCTGGAGGAAGAGGCAAGCGAACGCGACGAAGTGCAACCCCGCCAAAGTGGTGGGCAGCCTCTCGTAATCCTTGACCAACCGCCGAAATCGCGATGCCCATGCGAAATCCCGCTCCACGACCCAGCGGCGCGGCAGTAGCACGAAGCCTCGCTTCGTCTCCGAGTGCTTGACCACCTCCAGACTGATGCCGCGAGCCTCCGCTTCTTTGGCCGGGCGCTCCCCGGTGTAGCCTTGATCCACATAGGCCAGTTCCACCGACTCGCCCGTGGCCTCTTGCACGGCCTGGGCCAACCGTCCTACATGCTCCCGCTCCTGCTCGTTGGCCGGGCTGACGTGCAAGGCGAGCAAGTATCCTAGCGTATCTACCGCCGCGTGCACCTTCGAACCCTTCTTGCGCTTGGCTCCGTCGTAGCCGCCCCGAGAGCCACTCTCTGGAGTGGAGCGGAGCGTGCGAGAGTCGAGTATCGCCGCCGTCGGCTCTGGCGCTCTGTTCTCCGAACGCCGCAAGAGCATGCGCAAATCGTGGACCATCGCCTCGAACACTCCCGCTTTGAGCCACCGCTACGTTTGCTGGTAGACGGCTTCCCACGGTGGCAGGTCGTGCGGCATGTATCGCCACGGAGAGCCGGTTCTCACGACCCACCTCAGTCCGTCGAACACCTCGCGCAACTCGTGGTTGCGCTAGGGCGCATCCTCTCGAACGAGTGCAAGATACGGAGCGACAAACGCCCACTCCTCGTCGGAAACGTCGCCTACGGAGGGCTTCGATTATCTTCTTGCGCAGGTCTTCGGAGTAGGCGTTCATGCGCTCATGATGCCACTGGGTCATCTACGCTGCAAGCTGCTGTAGAGCTCAGGAACTCCTCGGCCGGCAAAAAGGATTCTTCTTTTGCGGTAAAGACCGAGGGATTCACCGCGACGAAAGGATGGCCAACGGTTCTGACGAACTCCGCCAACATAGTCGGGGGTATGGGCACGAAATAAACGGGTCTGGCTCCATACTGCGCCGCTATGTATTCCGAGAAGTTGAATTCTTCTGCTGCCTGCCAGAACCCCCGCGCGGCTTCTTCGGAATCGAAGAGGCAAAGTGCTTGCTCGCCGCCGTACTCGACCTTCCCTGCCGGGTCCCGGCCTTCCGGCTTGGGCGTGGCCATGATCCCGATTTGCGGTTCTCCGGGAGCCCCGAACGTAACCGCCCAAAAACGCCTCATCGTTCCTCCTCTTGGTGAGGGGACGGGGTCTCCTGTAAACACACCCCGTCCCAGTGATCGGCCTTCTCGGGTCATAGGAGGTGCACGTCGGCGAACGCGAACCAGTTGCGCGGCGGGGCTTCGCCTTTGGCGGACTGGATCATGCTAGCGAATAGGTCGCCGCTTCGTACGTCCCACAGGACGCCTCGGAGGCCAAGGAATTCGCGACACGCCTCCTCCTCCGCCAAACCCAAGGAAGCCCCGATCACCTCCACTTCGGCCCTGAGGATCTCGGACGGCCCTCGGCGCGTCTTCTTCCTCAACAACTTCCATACCTCTTCCCGAAACCGCATCCGCTGCTTTTCGGTATCCACTACCACACGCCTCTCCAGAGCTACCGATCGATACCAGGGAACCGAAGTACGCGACAGCCGTCGGCTTCGCCTCAGACGGAGGAGGCTAACAAGACCGGCTCTTGAGTGGGCCCTCGCCTCCGAGCGGTCCGCCCAGCTCCCCGGCGAGGACCGCGAAGACCAGCCCCTGTCCTTCGAGGAGAACCTTAGGAGGCGATTGCCGGTGGCGGGTGCCACCTCCAGTAGGACGTACCGGTCTCCGTGGCGGTAAACCTCGAGCAGCACCCCCGCGAAACCGTCCTCCAGCGGGTCCAACTCCACGAAGAGCAATTCCAGTAACTCGAAGTCTTCCCTGATCTGCATCCCTAGCTCCTTCCTGGAAGGAAGGATAAACCACCACACCAGAATGTCATCGCTAAGTACCGCTGCACCAAGGGAGGGGGTTGCGGCGGAAAGAAAGACACCTTCTATAGAAACCCTCCGGCTCCTCGGCGCAAACTATTACCCTCCTGCTGGAGAATAACCGGAGAGTAAGTGCATAATGAACCCGTGAACGCTTACGAGGATCTCGTCCAGGCGATCGTCACGAAGGGCGTGCACGATCCTCGCCTTCTTCGGGCTATGCGCCGGGTGCCAAGAAGCGAGTTCGTCCCGCCCGACCTTACCGCACGGGCTTACCTGGACCAGCCGCTCCCGATCCCCCACGGGCAAGTGACGACCCAGCCCTCACTCGTGGCGAAGATGATCGAGGCTCTGGGGCTCGCGGGTTCCGAGCACATCCTCGAGGTCGGCACGGGCTACGGCTTCCAGACGGCGCTGCTCGCCCACCTGTCCGGCTTCGTGTGGAGTGTGGAGCGCTGGTCCGACGTTGCCGTTACCGCCAGAGCCAACCTGGCCCGTCTTGGCATCCTGAACGTCGAGGTCGCCGTGGGCGACGGAACGGAGGGTCTGCCCGAGCACGCCCCTTACGATGCGATCCTGATCTCGGCAGCGTTTCCTCGGGTCCCACCGCCCCTCGTAGAGCAGCTTGCCCTCGGCGGACGGCTCATCCAGCCGATAGGCCCGGGCGGCGAAGAGAGGGTGGTGCTGTTCGAAAAGGGGTCTGAGGGCCTGATGCGCCGCCGCACAATCGTCGGGGCCCACTTCGTCAGGCTCTACGGCGCGCACGCGTTTCCGGGATGAGCCCCCTCTGCCCCTCCGAACCCGACAAGCTTCTGGGAAGGTCTGGCAGAGGCGACTTGCGTCCTCAGTGCTCCTTCTTTGCGGCGGATCGATGAACCCCTGAGGCGGTTCAAAGAGCTTTTCGTCGGCTTCTACGCGGCCTTTAGCGGGATCCAGAACATTCCGCTGCGAAGAGATAGAGATACAATACTCTTACTGACGAGACGTTCGGTGTGGGCGAAGGGAACCGATGATCACCGTGGCGCTGGTCGGCGACGTAATGCTCGGACGCGGGGTCAACGACGCGCTGCGTATCCTGCGCCCCGAGCAGCCGTGGGGCGACGTGCTGCCCCAGCTGGTTTCGGCTGACCTGCGCATCGTCAACCTGGAGTGTGCTCTTACCGACCACGAGCGGCCGTGGACGCGGACCCCTAAGGTCTTCCACTTTCGTGCCGATCCCTCTGCAGTGGAAGTCCTTCGAGGGGCTCGCGTAGATTGCTGCTCTCTGGCCAACAATCACACCCTCGATTTCGAGGAGCGGGGTCTTCTCGACACTTTGGAACACCTGAAGGCGGCCGGCATACGGTGCGCCGGGGCCGGACTCGACCGAGAGGAGGCTGCGCGACCGGCCCTCCTGACCGCACGGTCGGATCGACCGAGCCGTGTGGCAATGCTCGCCTTCACGGATAACGAACCGCCCTTCGCAGCCGGGTCTGATCGTCCTGGGACGAATTATCTACCGGTGTCCTTGGAGCCGGAAGTCCTCCATCGAGTAGAGGCGACGGTAACGGCTGCGCGCGAGGCGGGAGCGGAGACCATCGTGTTCTCCAACCACTGGGGCCCGAACATGGTGCAGCGGCCCAGCGCCCTTTTCCGCCGGTTCGCTCGCGCAGTAATGGACCGCGGGGCGGACGTCTATTATGGCCACAGCGCGCACGTCTTCCAGGGTGTGGAGATCTACCGCGGCAAACCGATCCTGTACGACACGGGCGACTTCATCGACGATTATGCGGTCGACTCGAGGCTGCGGAACGACCGGTCCTTCCTGTTCAGGATCTCCTTGGAAGGGAGCGAATTTCGACGCCTAGAGCTCTTCCCGGTTACCCTCACCTACGCGCGAGCACAACTTGCCAAGGGAAGTGAACGGGAAGCAATTCTTGACCGGATGGAGCGCCTGTCCGGCGAGATGGGCACCGCGTTTGTTCGCCGCGAAGGTCGGCTGGTGTTTGAACACAGCTAGCCCCTTCCACCGCTCCTTGCGGTCTTGCGGATCCGCTTTGGAGGTTGATGGTACAGAAGGTGCTGGAAGCGGGTAGACCATAGTAAGAGCCTATGCATGGCGTAACCTACGACCGTCCTCGGACGGTCGTTGGATGGCTGTGAGAGTCCGTTTCTTTCCGCCGTGCTAAGGGGTTGCGGCGGAAAGAATCCGACGGCGGCTTGGGGCACGTGGCGGTTGGCCTTACCGCCTCCTTGGCGCAAAACCCTTCTACCAGGATCCCTGCGGCCGCGGGGACCGAAGCCTCGCCGCTGCCTACCTTGACTATCAACTCCGTAGGCGGAAGGGTGCTCGTGGGGGTGGAAATAGCAGACACGGACGCCGAGCGACAAACGGGGCTCATGAGGCGAACCGTCCTACCGGAGGACGCCGGCATGCTCTTCGTCTTCGAAGGAGAGCAGACGCTCTCCTTCTGGATGAGGGACACCCTCATCCCACTTTCCATAGCCTACATCGACGCGGAAGGGCGCATAGTGGACATCCAGGACATGCAGCCCCTGGACGATATCCCGCCCCACTACGTTTCGGCCGGGCCGGCCCAGTACGCCCTGGAGGTAAATCAGGGCTTCTTCGAAGAACGAGGCGTGACGGTAGGAGATACGGTGGAGCTACCCGTACAGGGCGAAGAGGGGGGCGTGGCTCCGCCTGGAGCTCCGGAAGGGGCAGCTCCAAACGGGACCCTCAGCGAAGAAGCCTAAACCGCATGGCACCCGCTGCGAAAGGGCGTAAGGGTATTGGGTACTTCGCTTCGGCGTGCTACCAACGGCGCCTTGCCCGAGACGGGGGGAGGCCACAGAGGATAGGACGAATTAACGCGTGATAACGCGTGCCCTTACAAGCAAGACGCTGAGTGGATTGTCCCCCCCGGCTTAAGTGAACACCTCGGTCCTGCCTCCGGCGAAACCGAGTTCCACCAACTCCGCTATGGCCCGCGCGATCTTCTCGCCACCCTGCGCCGAGGGTTCGATCGGGTTGGCGTAATCTGCTTCTTCGGTGCAAATCGACCGCAGGTCGAGCAGGGGGAGGCCGTGGGCGAACGCCCCACGGATGATGCAGTCGTTGAACACCGCCAGCGCCGCGACCGCCATCCTTTGTAAGGCCGCTTCGGGGAAGCGCGGGTAGTAGACAGTGCAGATCGCCGTGGGTAATCCTCGCGCGAGCACCCCCGCCAACATGGCGAGGTAGCCGTGCTCGAACTCCTCGCCGATGTCGGCGAGACCCAAGAGCGCTTCGGCGGTGGAGCGGGCGGGCGCGGCGAGGAAGTCGCTGCTGTCGAGCGCGTCGTTGCCGCCGGCGCTGACGACTAGGTGCGTCGCGTCCGCCGGCAGGCGCCGTAGTTGTTTGCGCACGTCCCCCATCCTGCTCCCGTCGACGGCCGCCAGCGTCGCTTCCGAGCCGTAAGGCAACCGTTGGCGCAGTTGCCGGACGACGTCGGGCGTCCCCGCCGTCACGTAAGCGGCGTTGTCGAAGATGGAATCGCCCAGAAGCACCATGTGACTCACGGAAGCATCGTTACCCGAAGAGAACCCAAGGCAACCTCTTCTTGGCGAGAAGCGCCGGTTGGCGCTCCGATTTCTCTGCTCGCCACGTTCGCCGCCACAAACTCCCGACGGCGGCCAGTCAGATTGAAGGTTTTTGGTGTAAGGCCGACATTCTCGGAGAGCCAACTCCTCCACACGGTGTCGGCCGACAGACGTCGTCTGCCCATCTGCCGCCCGAGTACCCGAGGGGTCTTTCGAAGGCGCCTTAAACGGCCTTCAAACGAACGCAGGGCCCTTAATAATCGTATCCTTACTCATCGGTACTCGCGGTGCTTAGAGCCACTTTTCGGTCGCAGGGGAGGAGCACTTAGCTCGCGGCCGAGGGCCGCGTAAACTAGCTACCCGTCCTTCGATGAGAACCTGAAGAGGAAGTTGCCGGTGGCGGAGGCAGCCTCCAGCAGAAATACCTATCTCCTCGGCGGTACTCCTACTTCTCGGTGGCAATCGAGGCAGCCCCCTGGCCCCGCGCTCAGGACCTGTCCGGCTGCTCCCCGAGCACCCGCTTTACCCGCTCCACCGCCGGGGGGATCACGTCACTCGGCCAGCTCCAGCTCTTTCTGCGGTAGCGGATCCCCGAAGTTCACCACCGACGAGACGAGTCGCTCGCCGCAGGCGGCGCAGGCCGGCTGCCCTGGCACCGGCTCCTGGGTGCGGTAGCCCGGCCCCCAACGGTTCGTGTCCCATCGCACCTCCCGCCGGTTGTACAGCCGGTCGCAGCCGAGGCAGCGCAAGATCTGCCCGTTGCCGTGCAGCTCTGCCAGCAGCTCGGGGCGAATGCCGGACCGGCGATGGAGGTTATCGGTGTTCTGCGTGATGAGGAACTCCAGCTTGCCGAGGCGCTGGAGTTCGGCGAGGGATAGGTGGGAGGGATTGGGCTCGACCCGGCCCGGCGAAACCCGCCATCGTGGCGGGGGCAGGCCAGCGTCGCGCCGCGTCCACACCCCCTGGGGGCCGCGGAAGTCAGGGATGCCGGATTCGGTGCTGATGCCCGCGCCCGTGAAGGCGACGATACGCTCGCACTCGATGATCCATCGAGTGATCGTCTCGACGTGCCGTTCGAGGCACTGCCCTCCGGTCATGGTGCTTTCCGTGACGTGACTGGTCGCGGCGAAGACGGCTTATTAGAAGCCGCACTGTAGCAAAGCCGGTCCGCCGCGCACCCTAGCAACGGTACTCCCTAGCCACGCGTATTAAATCTGGGTGCAAGGGGCCGTTGCTAGCCACCAAACCTTCGCTCTCTTCCTGGTCAAGCCTGCTACCCTGGTGGTCGGTAACCTTCCCACCCGCCTCTTCGACGATCAGCACGCCCGCCGCCACGTCCCACGCCGAGAAGCCCTGCTCGTAGCACCCGTCGAGCCTCCCCGCGGCGTGGCGCTCGAACAGGTCGACGGGGTTCATCCCGGCCTCGGCCAGCACGGCCAGGGCGTTTTTGGTGGCGACCCTGCGCCCCAACGGGAAGAGACCGGGACGTGCTTCGCTCACGGGTCTAGCCCTCGGCTACCACCGGCATTCGCCGCGTAAGGAGCCGCGACGGACGCACGGGAACGGCGGCCATAGGCCGGCGCTGCACGAGCCGTTTCGCCTACCTGGAGAGGGCGGTTATGGCCTGGGCTATGCGCACGAACTTGTTGTCGGCTAGCTCACGGACCGTGTCGATGCCAAAGGCTTCCTTCAGCGCCTGCGCGTCATTCTCGCTCAACCCTTGGAGGGCGGCGACGGGGCAATCCGCGAGCTCTTTGAAGTCCATCCCCTCGTAGTCCTTATCCACGAACTGATTTATGTCGGCCACGTCCGTTCCTCCTTGTATCTTGGTTTCTGGTCGTAAAATGCGGCCGCAGCGGGCGCGATAGACCGATTCCTCCTTGGTCCATAGAGAGACCGTTGAAAAGCCAGGGGCGTCGCGCCTTTCACCGAAGATGCGCGTCGCTCCTGAGGGTTACCCGCGACGGGGGTCCGACAAACGACCAGCTCCTCGGGCTTCATCTCGCCCCCTCCACGCAGCGACCGGGGCCCTGCTCTCCGGGCCGTCCTCTCTCGGGCAGCAGAGAGGACGGCCGGAGCCCCGATTAGGACCCCGGCCCGGTTGCTCGGCTGCTTTGGCGGCTACTTGAAGAGGTCCTTGAGCTTGCCCTTCTTCTCCTTGGCGGTGCCGCTTCTCTGGTCGGAGCGCCCCTCGGACTTCTTGGTTTCGTCCCCGGTCAGGGAGCCGGCGGCTTCCTTGAACCGGCCCTTGGCCTTGTCCATGGCCCCTTCGTTCTTGTCTTGCCCGCTGCTCTTTCCTCTGCCCACGTGCTTCTCCTATCTTCGGCTTATCTTCGGCTTGCACTTCTACGATCTTAGACTCTAGGAGGCCCAGGGCCGTTACGCTCCGGTTCTCTGCCC
>JAIVIG010000268.1 GCA_020200675.1 Actinomycetota bacterium | reverse complement strand
CCTTGAGGGAGAGACGAGCCATCTTGCTGGTACTGTTCGGGGCGCTGTTACTGGCTCTGGGCGCCGGCGCGGCGCTGGCGCAGGGCGCTGGCACCGCCACGGCTGAGCTGGAGGACACGGACGGGAACCCCGTGGGTGACGCTACCTTTACGGAGGGTCCGAACGGGGTGACCATCAACGCCAATCTGCAGCCGGGACAGGACGTGGCCGGGCCGGGAGCTCACGGCATCCACATCCACGAGACGGGCGAGATCTCGCCGGACTTCGAGGCAGCCGGCGAGCACTTCAATCCCACCAGTGCCCAGCACGGGCTTCAAAACCCCGAAGGTCCACATGGGGGCGACCTCGAGGAGCTAACCGTGAACGAGGACGGGTCCGCCAACTACACGACGACGACCGACCGGATAACGCTCTCGAGCGGCTCGAACTCGATCCTCGACTCCGACGGCAGCGCGTTGGTCATCCACGCCGGGTCCGATGACCAGGAGACCGACCCAACCGGCGGGTCGGGCGGTAGGGTCGCCGCCGGAGTCATCCGGGAGGCCGCCACTGGCGAGTCCACCGCTGCCGGGGGCACGACCAGCGCACCGCTCCCCAAGAGCGGGGGCCTGGCGACCCTGTCGGGGCTCTTGTTACCCGCGGCCGCCCTGCTGTTGGGCTCGGGTGTGCTGGCCTACGCGGTCCTGCGGCGCAGGTAGCTCGGGGTCTCGCGCCTTATCTCTAGATCCTGGCCACGACGGACCACATGCCGCAGGCCAGGTTTGGAGAAGCTGCCCCGGGAGACCGAATAGATGGTAAGGGACTGAAGGGAAAGCACCGACGGAAGGATAGGCTGGCGAATCGTCAACAACAGTAGAGGAAGGGCCGGGGTCATTGCCCCGGCCCTTCCTCATCCTGCGGTGTCGACTCTGCTGTGTGTCTCCCGCTTGGCGAAAGTCTACTCTTGTTCCTGCTGCAGTCGGGGCACGAGCATCTCTTTTGCTCGCTGGTTTGCTTCCAGGTTGTTATCGAGAACCCCGTTGAAGAATTCCTCCAGCTCCTGGTCGCCCTCCTGCTGGGCATCCTGAACGTAGCTCTTGAGCGTTTCGGCATTCTCCGACGATTGGTGAAGCACGCTGATCAGGTTGTAGTTCTTGTCCTTGGGTTGTCTCGACGCTTCAGTCATCTTTTCCTTTCTTGTCGGTTGCGTGTACGACCCATTTGCTAGGGTGGTATGTTGCCCCGATCAGTAAGGTTTAAACTGCCTACCACTAGCAAGCCCTTGCGGTGGTAGGCGCGTTCGCTACGATCTGGGGATGGGAGATGCGGAGCATTCGGATGGGTTCGGGCGGGAGGCTGAAGACAGGCCTCCGGCCACGCCGTCTCTTAGTGCTGGCGTTTCTCGCGGGCGCGGTGGCGCTGGCCGCCGTTTACTGGTCCTGGATCGACGCGCAGGCCCGGGCGGCGGTCGTGCTCTCGTCGGTGCTCGAGACGCCCGTCCTGACGCCGGTCGTCCAGGCCCTCACGCAGGAGCCGAGCGTAGAGGACACCGTCTTCACGGGCAGACCTACGTTCGTCGCGAAGCCGGCGGGGGAGGGCCCGTGGCCCGCCATCCTCTTCGTTAACGGCACGGTCCCCGAAGGCCGCGCGTACCCGGAGGTCCAGAACCTCGCCCGCGGGCTCGCCCGGGCGGGCTACCTCGTCGTGGTACCGGACCTTCCGGGGCTCACGACCGACGAGATCACCGGAGAGACCGTCTCCTCGACCGCGGAAGCGGCCCGCGCCGTCGCCGACCGGCCCGACGCCCGCGACGGGCAGGTCGGCCTCGTCGGAGTCTCAACCGGGGCCACCCTCTCCCTCCTGGCCGCTCAGGACCCCGCCGTGGGCGAACGCGTCTCGGTCGTGGCCGGCGTCGCCCCGTACACCGACATCAGGACCGTCCTCAGCATCGCTACCACCGGCCATCACCGGGAGGATGGAGAGTACGTACCCTACGAAGCCGATCCCTTTCTCTCCTACGTCATCGCAAAGTCGCTGCTCGCGGCGCTACCGTCCGGGGAGGAACGGGATGCGCTGCGCGCGGAGCTGGAGGAGGTGGATCGCCTGGATCCAAACCCCCTCGCTGGACTGCGCGACCGCCCCACCGAAGACCTCTCCCCGGAGGCGCGGAGCGTCGTCGAGCTGCTCGCCAACACGGACCCGGAATGCTTCGACGAGCTCTACGCGGCGCTCCCACCCGAGATACGAGCGGGGATGGAGGAGCTCTCGCCGCTCGCCGGGGACGAGCGGATCTCGGCGCCCGTGGAGCTAACCTCGGGAGCCTGGGACAAGTACTTCCCCGTCTCCGAGTCTTTCGCGATAGACAGTATCGCCGCCGAACACCGGGTCACGGTCTCCGAAGCGATCGACCACTCCGAGGTCGGCTTCTCGGACATCCCGGCC
>JAIVIG010000074.1 GCA_020200675.1 Actinomycetota bacterium | reverse complement strand
CAAGCACCTGGCCTACCAGAGTGGGCAGAGCATTTACCAAATCAAGCGAGGTTTGCTCCACGACTACCTGGTGCAGCAGCTCAAAAACCCCTCCGTTGAGATGGTTCTTGCGTAAGTCCTAACAGGATCATTATCGGCACAAAAGTTTAAAAACTTAACGCCGACGCCGACCGCGAAGCGGTGCCGAGGTAGCGCGTACCACTCGACGCATACCTACCGGAGGGGTGCAGTAGGGAAATCTGCCGACACATCAGCATGGATACGCCGGGCATTTGGCGGTGAGGTCCGCGTCGCCTTCGACACATTTTTCCTGCCACTCTAACTCCCGCTACCTACGCGGGGTTTGTGGCGAGGTCTGTACGAAGTGTGTACTCCTCAATGACCCTTGATGAGGGCTATGAGCTTGCGATCGGTGAAATCGCGGACGATCAGCTCAACCCCCGGCTCTTCCAGTTCCTCGGACTCCTGGGTCGAGGCGATGCCGACCGTAGGGATGCCGGCGGCGACCGAGGAGGCGATGCCGGAAGGCGAATCCTCGAAGGCCACGGCCTCGCCGGCCGAGACGCCGAGAGCTTTGAGGGCCGCGTTGTAGGGCGCTGGGTCAGGCTTTCCGACGCCGACCTCTTCGGCCAGGATCACGGGCTCGAAGGCATCCTCGAGCCCCAGCACGCGCAAGACGGTGAAGACGTTCTCCTTCGGGGCGTTGGTGACGAGAGAGATCCCCATCCCCTTCTTCCGACCCGTCTCGATCAGCTCCAGGAGGCCTGGGAAGGGCTTTAGGGTCCCGGCCCGCTCGCGAAAGTTGGCTTCCTTGGCCTCGGCGATCTCCTGGACTTCCTCGGGCGAGAGATCCGGCGACAGGTCCGCAACTACATCGGTGGCTATGCGGCCCGTGATGTTCTCGCGGTAAAAGTCCCAGTCGACATCGTAACCGTAGGGCTCCAACATCTCCACCCACGCCAACCGGTGCACGGAGTTCGTGTCCGAGATCGTACCGTCCAGATCGAAGAGCAGCGCCTTGAGCATGAGCGCCAGCTTAGACGTAGAGCGCCCGAATTTCCAATCCGGCGCCTACGGCAGGTAGGACGGTCCGTAATACAGGAACATGTTCAGGGCGCGGGTCACGATGAGAAGCCCGCCGATGTAGAGGAGTATGAAGAGGTGTCCCCTCTCTCTGCCTCTGCGCAGAGGGCTCGTCTTGTACTCGGCCATTCCGAGGATCACCCCGATGGCGCACAGCCCCCACACCCAGTACAGGGCAAGGTATCGCGTCGCGTCTCCGGGGGCCGGGAACAGCGATGCCCACGCGAATACCGCCGTAACGAAGAGGGCCAGGGTCGTGGACGCCAGGAATAGCGCCTTGTTCGGTCGGCTCCGGCGTCTCCAGGCGAGCCAGCCGGTGAAGATGCCGGCGACCTCACGCGTTTCTTTCGCTTCCATGAGAGGCATGGTAGCAGGCGCGCGGACGTCGGCGCGTGAAATCTCTTTCGGGGCGTTGCGGACTCCCGGAGGTAGAATCGTGTCGTGCGTCGTTTGGTCGCCCTTACCTGCGCGATGGTCCTCGTGGATACGATATTCTACGCTGCCCTCACGCCGCTCGTGCCGTACTTCACCGGGGAGCTCGGACTCTCGAAGTCGCTGGTGGGCGTCTTGAGCGGAGCGTTCGGTGTAGGGGTGCTCCTCGGATCGGCGCCGGGCGGGTACCTGGCAACCCGGTTCGGGGTGAGGCCCACGGCGGTCGCCGGTCTCGGCCTGATGGCGGTGGCTAGCCTGCTCTTCGGGTTCGCGAGCGGGGCGTGGGAACTCGTGGCGCTCCGACTCGCCGCCGGTTTCGGGAGCGCGCTCTCGTGGGTCTCGGCGCTCACGTGGCTCACGGCGCAGACCCCGGACGAACGGAGAGGACAGATGCTCGGGACGCTGGGGAGCGCAGCGGTCGTGGGGGCGCTCCTGGGCCCCGCGCTCGGCGGCGTCGCGGCCACGGTCAGCGTCTCGCTCACGTTCGCCCTCGTCTGCGGCGTGGGGCTCGCGGTCGCCCTCTGGGCCCGGTTCACGCCCGCGCCCGGCTCCTCGCCGTCCGGAAGCAAACCCCTCGCCGCCGTCTTCGCGGCGGTCTTCGAGCCCCGGCTCGCAACCGGGCTCTTGCTCATCGGGTTCTCGCCCCTGCTCTTCGGCGTGCTCACCGTCCTCGCGCCGCTCACGCTCTCCGGCTTCGGTTGGGGCGCCGCCGCCATCGGGGGCGTCTTCCTCGTCGCCGCCCTCTTCGAGGCCGCCGTTCATCCCCTCCTGGGGAGATGGTCCGACCGTGTTGGGTACCGGCTGCCCGTCGTCGCGGGCCTCCTCGCCTCTCTGGCCGTCCTGATCTCACTCCCCCTGGCGTCGGCCGCCCCCCTCGCCGCCCTCCTCGTCGTGCTCGCCGGCGGCGCCTTCAACGCCCCGCTCATCCCCGGCGCCGCCCTCCTCTCCCACAGCGCCGAGAGCGCCGGCATCGCGGGAGCTCTCGCCTTCGGCGCCGCAAACTTCGCCTGCTCGGATCGACGACGTAGATCGTGCCCACGGGCGTTCGTTGCCCCTGCTCCGCAGCAGTCTGCCGGGAAGTCTGGCTCGCCATGCTCCTCTTTTTCCTTTCGCCCTTGCCGGCAAGGTTGCTACTAGAGCCCTATGTCCGCGCAACGGCGTTGCAAGACCGACTCTCCGGTGCGAGCATAGGGCAGGCTCGTGGCGAAGGATCCCCTCATAAGGCCCCGCAGTGCAGCCCTGGCCGGGATGGCGGGCCCCATCCTCTTCGCCGGCGGCCTCGTAACGCTAACCACCCTCCAGTACGACTTCCTGCTAGGGATCGACTGGGAGCCGCTGAAAGACCCCTCAGGCGCCTGGCCGAGCGGGCTATCCTTGGGTCCCTATGGTTGGGTCCAGGATCTTAACTTCGCCTTCTCCGGGGCGCTGCTCGCGATCTTTGCCGTCGGTCTCCATCGGGGTATAAGGGGAGGCTCGAAAGCCGGTCCGGCGCTCCTGTTCGTCGCGGGTCTTGCGATGGCGCTGCTCGCCTTCGAGACGGACCCTATAGAGCGCGCCGGTCCACGCACGCTGCACGGATGGGTCCACGACGCGTCGTTCGTGCTCTTCGTCCTCGCCTTAGTTCCGGCCCTCTTCTTGCTCTGGCGGCGGATGCGCGAGGATCACCTCTGGCGCGGGCACGCCCGCTACACACTTGCCACCGCGGTGCTCGCAATGGTCTTGCTCTTCTTGCCGGGCGTAGCGTACTACCTGTTCCTCGTGGTGATGCTGGTCTGGTTCGAGGCGACGGCGATAAAGCTTCGGCGCGTAACGCGGTGAACTGCCGACTAGCTCACCTCGCACATGAACAGCGGCGGGATGTGCATGTAGGTGGTACTCGGGCTCGGGCCGACTGTGTCCTTCGTCATCTCCAGAGCTTCGGCGATGGAGTCGGCGCGCTTTAAGCCCATGCGCTTCGTGGTCATCGGGTCGCCGCCGACCAGGATGGTGTCCCCCACGTGGTCGAGGGCGTGGGCGGCCCAGTAGAGCACCGTGAACGGGTGCGCGCCGTGGTAAGCGTAGGAGTTGCGGTAGAGCGTCCGGTACCAGGGGTCGTTGGCGTAGCGCTCCTCGTAGCGGTGGTGCAGCTCGCGTATGTCGTGCGTCTCCGCGAAGCCCTCGTTCCACAGGTCTACGTACGACGGGTGATGCACCTCGTTGAAGTCGGCGGGCATGGGGTGGGTACCGATGACCACCCCGCCCTCGCGTACGAGCGGCTTGCCCCGGTAGAGGTTGAAGAGGTAGCCCAGGAGCATGTTGTAGACGAGGAGGGGGTTCATAATCGAGTTGACGTTGTACGGCCCCAAATACGGGATGCCCAACAGGAGCACGTCCGCCTGCCCCTCGACCGGGACCACCATCTGCTCGTAATTGTTGCGCAACGTCTCGGCATGCACCGGCTCGGTCGCCCCGGCCTGCACGCTCGTCATCCGGTGGGGCGCCTTGATCGACTGAAAGATGCGCCGTGACACCCCGCGCGGCGCCACGCTCGTCGCCCTGTGGTTAGCGAGGAAGTTCGCCTTCGTAACCGCGCCCCACTCGTGCTCCGGCTTCGCCATAAAGTCGAAGACCGGCGGGAAGGCGCTGTTGTTCAGCGTCGTCTCGATGTGGAAGACCTTGACGTGCTCGTCGAAGAGCTCGCCCATGCGGTTTATGGAGCCGTGCATCGCCGAGTTGGGCGGGTCCATGAGGGAGCGGGTGTTGGAGAGCGTGTCCGGGGTGTGGTGGTGGCGGATGGAGGAGTAGGGCGAGAGACCGGTGTGCACGGACTTGTGGCCGCCGTCCATCGGGATGTAGTTCACGTTCACGTAGACGAGCAGGTCGCTCTCGGCAACGCGCCGGCTGACGGTGACGTCCTCGCCGTGGACGGTGTCCCCGATCTTGACGTTCCCCTCCTCGTCCTCGGCGTCGTAGTTGTAGAGGCGATCCGGGTAGAAGCGGTTCATTATCTTCTTGCCCAGGCAATGCCGGAGCTCGGCCTCCGTCATACGTCGGTGCAGTCCCAACGCCGCGATCAGGTGTACATCCTCGACGCCCTTCGCGTAAGCCTTCTCCAACACCTTCTCGATTATCAACTGCCGGATGTCCGGCCTCTGCATCGGCGGCAAGGGCAGCGAGAGGTCGTCGAAGGCGATGGTGAGCCTCATGCCGGGGAAGAGGAGGTCGTGCAGGGGCTCCATACCCATCGGCGTCAGGAGTGCCCGCTCGATAGCTACGTTCGGGTCGGCGAGAGGTTGGACGGGTCCAGGAGGGTAAATCACGCGCGTCCCCTCGGGCAGCTTCTCATAGTGGAACCCGTCCCCCGCGTTGAACATCATCGGCGGGCTGTTGTTTTCGAGGGTGATCACAGTACCTGGTCGACTCATTGGTGCTCCCTTCGGTCGCAAGCTGTCAGCATTCAGCTATGGGCCATCAGCTTTTTGGCAAAGGCGAATGTATCTACGATGCACGATTCTCTCGCGTTTGACGATTTCTCGCTTCGGACGTCTCTCGCAATCAGATTGCGACCAGCCAGCCCAGGACACGCCGCTACAGGCCCTGGCTTGCTGCTAACGGCTGACGGCCGACGGCTCTAAAATCGAAGACGACCTTTACGTGGCCGTTTGCGCCCGACGAACGCGCGGCGGCGATGGCTTCGCGGTACTGGCGCAGCCCGAAACGCGGCCCGACGAGTCTGTCGAGCTTTATCTCCGGCGCGATCCTCATTGCCAGCTCGAAGCTCTTCACCTTCTCGCCCCGGTACTCCTCGACGCCATAGGCGTACGCGCCGGCGAGCCCAATTTCTTTGTGCCAGAGCGCGGTGAGATCCAGGCAGCTCCGCGCCCCCGGCATCCCGACCAGCGCAACCTCTCCCCCGGGGGCGCAGAGCCGCGTCGCGTCCTCTATCGTCCCTTGCACGCCGACGCACTCGAAGACCTTCTCCGCCCCGCCCATGACCACGGGCTTGCCGAGCTCCGGCGTGTACACATCCGCACCCAAAGCCTTCGTCAACTCCCCGTAGGTCTCCTTTGGATGCACGACCTCGTCCGCCCCGAGCCGCAAGGCCTCCTCTCTCTGCCGCTCGTGCTTGGCGACGCAGATGATGCGACCGGCCTCGGTGAGCTGTCTCAAGGCCGCGACGACGAAGAGCCCGACGCTACCTGCCCCGATCACGACGGTCGTCTCCTCCGGCCCCGGATCCACCTTGAGCGCCGCGTGCACCGCACAGGCCAGGGGCTCTATCGCCACAGCGGCCTCTTCCGGTACCTCGTCGGGCACCCGGTGTAGCTGGGAGGAATGTGCGACGAGGGTCCCCTCCGACCATCCCCCGCCCGTGTCGCCGCAGAAGCCGGTCTGGATGCCGGGTGAGATGTCGCCCTTCGCGACGTTCACGCACAGAGCGTAGCGCCCGGAGGCGCAATATACGCACGGCGGCTCTATCCCGCGCACCGCGCAGCCCAGGGCGGGCTCCACCACTACCCGTTCGCCCGCTGAGAAGCCGGAGTTGCCCTCCACGACTTCGCCCAAGATCTCGTGCCCCATCACGAACGGGGGCGAGGTTATGGGCGAGAAGTACGGCGAGCTCTCGGCGGAGAGGGTGCCGAGATCCGAGCCGCAGATGCCGGAGAGGAGCGGACGGACGCGTACCCAGTCTGGCGTGGGAAGTTTCGGTTCTGCTACCTCTTCGAGCTGCAGCGGGGAGAGGCGACTCGTGTCGAGGCCCTTTACGCGCTTCGCGCCCGCGCGCATGAGTAGGTAGCGGGGTACGCTCTTTCTGTATCGGAGGGCGAGCACGTCGCGCCCTAGGGGTCGTCTTTCAGAGACCCTGGGGCGCTCGCTGGAGCGCCGTTCTTGCGCCAGTTCTTGATCTGCCACCCGCGCTCCTTCGCCGCCTTCTGGAGCCTCCCGTCGGGGTTGACGGCGACGGGGTGGCCGACGGCCTCGAGCATCGGGAGGTCGGAGATCGAGTCTGCGTAAGCGTAAGAGCGGGAGAGGTCGAGCTTGCGTCTCCTCGCGAACGAGGCGAGCATCCTGGCGCGCGCCTCCCCGGCGACCGGCGCTCCGGAGAGCTCGCCGGTGTACACGCCGTTCTCCTCCTCTAACCGGGCCGTGAGCACGTCGTCGGCCAAATCCTCGAACGGCTCCAGGATGAAGTCCAGGGCGCCCGAGAGGAGGACGACGCGGTGGCCGGCCTCCTTGTGGGCCCGCAAGATTGCGATCGCCTCGGGATAGAGCCTTTTGAGGACGTAGCCGGAGAAGCTGTCCTCGCCGAGCTTGCGGGCGCGGGCGGGCTTCCATCCCCTGTAGTTCTTGTAGAAGGCGCGGTTGAAGTGGGCACGGCTGACCTTGTCCAGAGCCCAATAGTATGGGACGCGCGCGAGGAAGGACGCCGCCCACAGGGGCCGCAGGGCCACGGGTAGCTCCCGCATTTTGAGCCACGCGTAATGGGAGACCACGTTCGAGTCGACGAGCGTGCCGTCCACGTCGAAGATAGCCGCGACCTCACCCGCCTCCTCCTCGTAGGCTACGGTCCGCCTCTTGCGCCCAGGCTTGCGCGTTATGGCCGGAAGATGCGTCTCCTGCAACCACGCCTTCCAGTCCACCTGCGCGATGTCGAACGGGAACGCGCGTCGGTCCTCCTCTGAGAGGCTCCCGTACAGCTCGTACGTGTGGGCCGAGGAGAAGACGCCCTGCATGCTGCCGTAGGCCCCGTAGATGCGGCTGAAGTAGAGGCTCATCCGGGCGCGCTTATCGGCCCGGGCCACGCGGCCGCGCAGGTCCGTCTTCAAGTGTCCCTCCGGCATCCGCGCCGTGAGCTTGCCGGTGATCTTCAGACCCGTGAGCTCCGCCTTTAGTCTTCCCTCGACCCACCGGTGGCCCGGAAAGCTCCACTCCGGGACCGGGACCGGCCGCCCCCCGGAGTCCCGCAGGGGGTTCACGAGAAAGTATTCCCGGACGTATTCGTAGAACTCGCGGTAGCGTACGGGGTTTCGCTGCCCGGAGGCGACCTGATAGATCTGAGGCTCGGGGGGGCGGTGTGTGAGGCCGTGGGCGACCGCGGCGATCACGGCGTTCACTACGTGATCCACGGGGACGAAGTCCACGATGGTCTCCGGTTCTCCGGGGAACTCCCGGAGGATGCCCCTGGCGAAGGCCATGATTATGGGATCCGCCATGCGCGAGCCCTGGATCCAACCGGGGCTCGGCTCCGCGACGCTGCTCTCGATGATCGCCGGCCTGAAGATGACGAGCGGCAGCGGACCCCGCTCCTCGAGCACCCGCCTCTCGGCCAGAGACTTGGTGAACGTGTAGACGTCTTGCCAACCTAAAGCACGCGCCCTCTCGTTCCCGCGCTCGACGAGCCGCTCACGCACCCAGGCCCGCCGGAGCTGCTCTACCCTCTCGTCGACCTCGTCCTCCTCCCCAACCATCCCGAGCTCGCGCCGCCCCTCCGTGTCGAAGCGCCTGAGAAGCTCCCTCTCCCTGGAGGCCTCTTCGACCTCCCGCACCACCCCGTCGAGGTGCGCGACCTCGCCTTTGGGATCCAACGGTGTCCCGTTCGGCGAGTAACCGTCAGGCGCTTCCTCCAGGATAAGCCCCTCTTTCGTTCCCGCCACGTACGAGGTCGAGACGTGCACGAAGAGCGGCTTCTTCTCCCACGTCCTGGCGAGCGCGAGCAAGCCCAGAGTCCCCCGGACGTTCGAGTCGACCGCCGCGTCGGCCCAGGGAGTCCGAGTGTACGTCGCCCTCGAGGACGCGCACCTTCTCGGCGACCCGCTCGTCGAACGCGTCGCCGAGCTCTTCGCGCAGGCGCGAGAAGGCCGCCGAGCCGAGAACGTCCGTTTCGAACCTCTCCCTCGCCCCCTTGTCCCGCGAGGGGCGGACGAGCAAGTACAGCCGCCCCAGGGACGGCAGGCTCCGGAGCATCTTCTCCACGAGCGCCGTCCCCAGGAAACCGGTCCCGCCCGTGAGGAGCACGGCCTTGCCACGGTACGCCTCATCTAACACGGGTGTCGCCCTTCTTCCCAGCCTTCTGACCGATCTTGCGCTCCGTCCCCTTCAGGAGCGCCCGCGCGTTCTCCCGGTGCTTCCACAGGACCAGCGCCCCGCCGGCTATCGTGTATAGGACGTACGGCGCCGGCTGCCCCGAAAGGTAGAAAGCGACCGGGCTTAAGACCATCACCGCTATTGCGCCGAGAGACGTGTACCGGCTCACCAGCACTACCGCCCACCAGAACGCGAAGAGCCCGATCCCCACTACGGGCGCGAGCCCGATGCTCGTCCCCGCCCCGGTCGCGACCCCCTTGCCACCCTTGAACCTCAGAAAGACCGGAAAGCAGTGTCCCACGACCGCCGCCAGCGCGACGGCCGCTACCAGCCACTCGTCTCCCGTAGCCAGACGCGCCACGACGACCGGCACGAGCCCCTTGAGCATGTCGCCCAGCATGGTAAAGACGGCCGCCCACTTCCCGGCGGCCCGCAACACGTTCGCTGTCCCGATGTTCCCGCTACCCACCCGCCGGACGTCCACGCCGTAGGCCCGTCCCACCAGAAAACCCGTCGGGACGGAGCCAAGGATGTACCCGCCAAGCACGAGGAGGAATCCCATCAACATGGCGGCCAGTATAGCCCAGAGA
>JAIVIG010000073.1 GCA_020200675.1 Actinomycetota bacterium | reverse complement strand
TGTCGGTACGCCTCTCAACCCGGAGAACGTTGTGAAGCGTTCCTTTAAGCCGCTGCTCAAACGAGCCGGCCTCCCGGAGATCCGCTTCCACGATCTACGGCACACGTGCGCCACGCTGCTAATGGGGCGAGGCGTTCATCCTAAGCTCGTACAGGAACTTCTCGGACACGCCACCATAGCGATGACCTTGGACACTTATTCTCACTACCTGCCCTCGATGGGAGATCAGGCGTCGGGAGCGATGGGAGACGCCTTCGGATAGCCGGGTAACTGTCGGGTAACTGTCAAGAGGGCCGGGATTCTCTCCCGGCCCTCTTTCGTACTTTGAGTTTGCCGCTTAGGTAAGCCGCTTTGGGTTGTGGAGCCGAGGGGGATCGAACCCCTGACCTCCGCGCTGCCAGCGCGGCGCTCTCCCAGCTGAGCTACGGCCCCAAAAGCCCTCAGAGTATAGGCACGGAAGAGGCGAGTGTCAACACGTTACAAAGCGCGCGTGTGGCGCGCGGCGGAGCTACGCTAATCCTCCCAGCGTTCCTGGGGGGCGCCGCGCCAGAGGGATTCCAGCCGATAGTAGTCGCGAGCCTCGTCGGTGAAGACGTGGACGACCACGTCGAGGAAGTCCAGGCTGATCCAGGACGTCCCCTCGTCGCCGCGCCGCGAGCGGGGCCTGTAGCCCTCCTCGCGCATCTTGTCGAGGACCTCTTCGACGATGCGGCGCGTCTGGCGCTCGGTCTCGGCGCTCGCGACGACGAAGTAGTCGGTGTAGGAGACTACTTCCCTGAGGTCTATGATGGTGACGTCTCTGGCGAACATCCCGGCCGCCGCCCGGGCGGCCGTCTCGGCCATGTGCCGGGTGAGCTCCAGATCGCTCCGGGCCTCGTCGACCTGCTGCCGCCTCGCCGCGGACTCGTCGCGGTTCACGCCTCTGTCCTCCGGTTCAAGCATCCCTCCTGTCTCGCTTTCTCTCCCTCTTTGCGGGCACCGTACAACCCCCTGTCGTGGATGATCTCGTAAACCCCTTCCGGCACCAGGTACCGGACGCTCTCGCCCTTGGCCAGCGCCCGCCGTATACCGGTGGCGGAGATGTCCACCCGCGTACACTCGACGGGGATGATCCTGTCGAAATTGTCGAGCTCCTCCTCCAGATGCCCCAGGTTGGAGATGTCGTAGCCGGGCCTCGTCGCCGCCACCATCGCGGCCTCCTCCAACAGGCTGTCGGGCTCTTTCCAGGAGAGGAGGTTCGAGACCTCGTCCGCGCCGCTGACGAAGAACCACTCGTCTCCCCCTTTTCCCCATCGGTCCTTGACGAGCGGCACCGTCTCGACGCTGTACATCGCTCTTCCGGCGTCTACCTCTACGCGATCCACGAAGAACTTGTCGTTGCCCTCGATCGCGGCCTCGACCATGTCGAAGCGATCCTCGACGCTGGCCTTAACGCTGGAGGCCGTCTTGTGCGGGGGGACGCCGCCGGGGACGAAGATCACGCAGTCGAGGCCCAGGGCCTGGGCGACCTGCTCGGCGATGACCATGTGCCCCTGGTGTACGGGATCGAAGGTCCCGCCGAAGATTCCTATCCTGCTCATCTCCCACCCCTCCCGTTGTCCTCGCCCGACGCCCTCATTGGAAATCGAACTCTACCTCGCCGATCCGGACTTCGTCCCCGGACTCGGCGCCGGCCCTCCTGAGCGCCGCCACGACGCCCTTTTTCTCGAGTTCCCGCTGGAAGTTGCGCACGCCTTCGGAACTCTCCCAATCCGTCCGAAGCGCGAGCCGCTCGACGCCCTCTCCAGAGACTTCGTAGGCCCCGTCTTCGACCCTCTCGACGCGCAACCCCTTCCACGTCGGCCTGAAAACGCGGTGCTCCGTTGGGCCGACTCCATTAGAACCCACCGTCTCCCGTTCGCTCATCTCCCGCAGCCGCTTTTCGAGGAGATCCCGCAACTCCGCCACGCCTTCGCCGGTCAGCGCCGAGACCTGGACGGCTTCGGGGAAGGTCTCCCGAAGGTACTCTCGCAGCTCGTCGTCTAGAGTATCGATCTTGTTGAGGACCACGACGCTCGGCTTGCCGGAGAGCCCGGCGACGTGGAGCTCGGCGCGCAGCGTTGCCTCTGCCCCCTCGGGGTCTTCGGAGGCGTCGAGGACGAGCGCCAGGAGGCGCGCCCGCGCGATATGCCGCAGGAAACGGTTCCCGAGACCCCGACCCTGGCTGGCGCCGGAGATCAAACCCGGAATATCCGCGACCACGAACGGCTCCCGGTAGGTCTTCTCGTCAACGACGCCGAGCCCGGGTGTGAGGGTCGTAAACGGGTAGTCGCCGACCTTGGGGCGGGCGGCGCTCAAGGCGGCGAGCAGGGAGGATTTTCCGGCGTTGGGGAGACCAACGAGACCCACGTCAGAGAGCACCCGCAGCTCGAGACGAACCTCCCGCTCCTCGCCGGGCAGCCCCTTCTCCCTGAAGGCCGGCGCCTGGCGGGTAGAGGTGGCGAAGGAGCCGTTGCCCCGCCCCCCGCTGCCACCTTCGGCCGCGACGAAGTCCTGCCCCGGCTCGGAGAGGTCGGCGAGCAGGCCGTCCTCGTCGTAGACGAGGGTACCGACGGGTACGTCTACGACTACGTCTGCGCCCTTCTCGCCGGCGCGGTTGTTGCCGGAGCCGTGGCGGCCGCGTTCGGCCTTTACGAGGTTGCGGTGGGCGTAGGGTTCGAGGGTCTGGAGGTCTTCGGTGGCCCGGAAGATCACCGACCCCCCGTCGCCGCCGCGACCGCCGTCCGGTCCGCCGCGCGGTTTGTACTTCTCGCGGTTAAAAGACACAGACCCGTCGCCGCCGCGTCCCGCGCGGACGACGAACCGGGCTTCATCGATGAACTGCAACGGGGCTAGGAGCCCCCTCCCGCGATAGCGTTCAGGTCGTCACTCCTATGGGAGCGCCCTCCAGAACCAACCCGTCGGGACCCTCGACGATGTGCACGACGCTCCTGCCGCGGGACTTGGCGAAGTTCACCCGACCCGAGACCTTGGCGAAGAGGGTGTCGTCGGAGCCCTTGCCGACGTTCAGGCCCGGGTGGACCTTCGTGCCACGCTGCCTGACGATAATGCTACCGGCCGATACCGTCTGGCCTCCGGGAGCCTTGACGCCGAGCCTCTTGCCGGCGGTATCCCGACCGTTCTTCGATGAGCCGCCGCCCTTTTTAGATGCCATCTCCTATACCTCCACAACCTTGATGCGGGTCCGCGCCTGGCGGTGCCCAGTCTTCTTCCTGCTGTTCTTCTTCGGCTTGTACTTGTAGATGTGGATCTTCTCGCCCTTGAGGTGTTCGAGGATCTCCACCCTGGCCGTGCCACCGGAGAGGTCTACGTCGTCCCCGTCGGCCGTGAAGCTGACCGGCAACTCCACCGAGTCCCCGACCTCGCCCGCGAGATGGTCCACGACCAGCTCCTCGTCCCTGCCAGCCCGGTACTGCTTACCACCGACCTTTATCACTGCAAACATACGAACGCTCCTCGTTTCTCGTTAAACCGGACGGACCCGCCCGAAAAGAGACCGGCGCGTCGCGATCTCCAATAACCTAGTATACCCGGCGAATGCCCTCCCGACCAGCGAAGCAGATCGCCGAGCTACGGCAACCGCGCCACCGCCGCCAGGTTCCGTCCCGTCCTCGGCCCCTGCTTGCGGTGCGAGAAGAACAGGTCCGGCCGGCACCCGGTGCAGAGCCCGAGGTCGTGTACCTCCCCGACCCCGACCTCTTCGAGGTTCCTCCGGATGGCGTCCGGCAACGACAGGTATCGGTCCTCCACCACCTCGGGACCAAACCTCTCCGCGAACCTGTCGGCGAGCTCCTCGGAGACCTCGTAACAGCACTGCCGGATGCAAGGCCCGATGTAGGCCCGGATGTTCGTATCGTCCATCTCTTGGGCGGCCTTCGCGGAGATCTCTGCTATGGTGCCGCGCCAGCCGGAGTGGACCATCCCCACCTCCTTATCCCCGACCAGCGCCACCGGCACGCAGTCAGCGATGGCTACCACCAGCGAGAAGCCCTCACCATCCGTCACCAGCGCGTCGGCCTCCCCGGCGAGCCCCGCCCCGCTAACCCGCACGACCTTGTCTCCGGCGACCTGGCGCACCCAGGCCGACTCCCGCCCGTACATCGCATCGCGTATCCTGGCGCGATTCTCGGCGACGGCGTCGGGATCGTCGGGGACCTTGGTGGAGATGTTCAGGGAGTCGAACGGCGACTCCGAGACGCCGCCCTTGCGGGTAAAGAACCACACCCGGGCCCCCTCGGGTCCGGGCTCCGGCGCGACGTATGCCACTTCCCCGGCGGAGCCGAGCGTCCAGTTGGCACCGCTCTCGCGTCTCTCGCTCTCTACCCTGTTTCTCATACTATCCTTTCCTCGGGTTCGCGCACGCGAGGATTGTACCCCCTTCGTGTCTCTCGGCGAGTCGAGGGGCCTCAGTGCTGGGACGTCACCGACGTTTCTTCCCCGACCCTCTCGACTATGGGCCGCGTGTAGAGGCGTGACTCGTCGGAGGTGAGGCACTTTCCGGTGGCAAGGTCGAACTGCCAGCCGTGCAGCGTACACGTCAGGATGCCGTCTTTCTCTTCCCCGAAGCGCGTCAGGTCGGCCTTCAGGTGCGGGCAGCTGCGCTGCACCATAAAGTTGCCGCACTCCCAAAGCTGCCTCACCGGCGCCGACTGGGCGTAGTAGTCCTCGGAGTATTGCAGGCGCTCCGGCGAGAGGACCTTGAAGAAGTTGTAGACATACTCGTTGTAGGGTCCCTTGCGCGTAGCAGTGAAGCGGCAGGAGAGGAAGAGGCCGTTGATCCAATCCTCCTGGTGGTGCAGGATCTGGTGCTCCACCAGCGCCGGGTCTATGCGGAAGAGGTAGTCGTACGACGTCTCGTCTTCGTACTCGTACACGCGCCGCTGCTGGAAGTCGAGGACCACCTTCTCCCTCTCGAGGTCGAGCAGCACCCGCCCGTTGATCCCGACGCAGTTCAGATCCGCCTGCTCCAGCAGCGGCTCGAACCAATCCCGCAGAGACGAAAGGATGTCCACCTGCCCCCGCGGCAGACTCTCCTTCACCTCGACGATCAGGTGCTGCTTGCGGGCCTTGTAGTCTTCGAGGTAGGCCCGCTTGTCGGAGAAGATGGCCTGTACTTCGTCTTCGGGCAGCGAGTGTTCGACCGTGGCATTCCCCTCGCCGAAGGTAACGACGCTACCGGGGATCATCGACAGGCCGTTCTTCATCCCTTGCTCCCGAATGAACTCGAGGAAGACCGTCTGGTCGGGGAAGATGTTCGACGGGTCGCGGTCGAAGTCGTTGAAGTGAAAGAGATCGTCGTCGAGAAAGCACGGCGGTCCCGCGTGGGGGACGACGAACGACGCGTCGATCTGGCGTGCGTAGCGCAGGGCGCGCGACAACTGGTTGGCACGCTTCTTGACGCCCAAAGCGTGTTTAGCCTTCTCCGGCATGTCGTAGACCATCGGGAACCAGATCGCGCCGGAGAACTGCAGGAAGTGGGCGTCGAAGGGCCCAAAACTGGTCAGGGTCTCCAGGTCAACGGGTCGGGAGTCGTTCTGGTCGAAGATGCGCGTCTCCCCGTCGTCCACGATCAGGCCAGAGTCGCCGAGTGGGCCGTCCGTGGGTGCGACCAGCGCCGCGATGGTCACGCGCAGCCCGTCCAGGTCTACCGGCTCGAAGTTGTTGGTTCTGACGAACCTGGTGAAACCCAGATCCCGGAGCTTGCGCTCCATCAAACCCAGCGGGAAATCCGGCAAGAGCACGGTTGCTTCCTTGGAGACGTGCTCTCGCAGAAACCGCGCATCGAAGTGGTCCCGGTGCAGGTGCGACAGGTACAGGT
>JAIVIG010000072.1 GCA_020200675.1 Actinomycetota bacterium | reverse complement strand
ATGGTGGTGAGTGTACTGCATCTCTCTACCTTGAACCATTACCAGACGCTGGATCGGCAGACCGTCGAGACGCTCGTGGGAGGGAACGTATAGGGCGAATGGAAGCGACAAGTTCCAGGGGCAGACCTTGACTGCGGCCCGCAGTGCGTCGGTGTCCACTACAATCCGCGATGAAAGGAGGCGACGGACTTGGACGAAGGGTCCCCGACCGGAGAGCAGCGGCGCTTCTTCGAGGAGTTGCTCGCATACCTGCGCAACGAACTGGAAGCCCGCAAGGACCCGGAGGCGGTCGCGCAGAGGGCCCGGATGTTCGCCGCGCTAGCCGGGGAGGCGGGCAGGGCTCGCGTGCTCATGGATCAGCGCTTCGCAGAAGAGGGTTTCGTCTACCTCTCCGAAGAAGGAAAGCAGCGCCTCAAGTACATCGACGAGTTGACCTACCTCGACGTCCCGGCCATCCTGGCCGAGATGGAGAAGACCGCGGCCGTTAGCGGCGAATACGTGGAGAGCGACGGCGCCGTGTACGTCATCGAGTACGGCGGCCGCAAGCTGATAACCGCGGACCCAGGGGACCCAAGCGCGCCGCTGAGGGCTCGCTGGCGCGAGTTGAAGGGCGAGTGGCCGCGGTAGGGCCGCCAGGCCGTTGGCGGGCCCACGGGGGACAAGGATAGGAGAGGGCCGGAGCTGTTCTACGCTCCGGCCCCGCGCGTCTTTTTGCGCTCCCAACTGGCTAAGGCTTACGCCCTAGCGGTAGCAAACAAGCTCGTACTCGGCTATAAAGCCGTCGAGGTCCACGTCCTCCACGAAGCACTCCCCGTCCCTCGGGTTCCTCTCGCGCACGTTCTCGAAGTCCACGTCGTCTATGACGCTGTAGGCGGGGTAGCCAAAGAAAAGCAGGTCGTCCCCGTCGAAATCGTCCGCCGAAGCAGGGCCCGCCACCGCCGCCATCGCCATCGCCGCCACAACCATCGCTGCCAACTTCCTCTTCACGCCGTACCTCCTTCTCGGATGGTGGTCTACTGGTAAAGATCATGGCGCTCGAGCACCGCAACGTCCATGGGTAAATCGTCCCACCGCCGGCAGGGACATTGTCCCGAGCGCCCGTGGGGCAAACTCCACATGCATGTCGATACCTCGATCGAACAGGATCGCAGTAAAGTGAGATGGCTGGTCGTGTTGTTCGTGGTCGCGAGGCAGTACCAACGCCGACGGCGAGCACGACTCGATTACGTAGATGCCGGCGGCGACGGCTTGATGGACTTCATGGACCCCGGGATAGACAAGCTCGAAGCCAACCCTCTCGTCGACGTCGTACACGACTGCGAGTACGCAGTCTCCTGGTTAAGGTTCTCGCAAGGCCCCTTCTCCCGCAAGGGTGGGCCTCCGTGTCTACTGGGGTCCCTACCGGAATCCCAGCTCGCTTTTTCCGCAACCGGCGCTCTAGTGAGCGGATCTACCGGCGTCCCCGAAGCAACCGCCGCACGATCATCGAGGCCAGGACGGTCGAAACCGCGGTGGTGCCCCCCTTGAGGACCGCTTCCAGCACGTCGTCCTTTATACCCCTGCGCTCGGGCACCCTTATGAACCGCTGGGTCACCAGGCGGCTCAGAGCGAAGGTTATCCCCGCCGCCACCGCGGTCACCACCCGCTTCTGGGTCTCGTCGTTCACGCGTCTCTCCTTCTGTCGAGCCTCTCGCCCGCTTATATCCCTACGCGGAGGAGACTCGAAACCAGGAGAAACACCGGAACACCCCGTTCTTGAGCCTGATAGCGCCTTTGCTAGAAGGACGACGCAGAACGCCACACGCAGCTACCAGGCGCATGCACCCGCCTGGGTCAGCGCGGCAAGATCCAACCGCGATCGTCAGAGATAAGTATCGGGCTACTGCTGGTTGCCGGAGTTCTTTAGCTCCTCCCGGAGGTAGGCTACGGCCTCCCTCTTGAGCGGTCCGAGCTCCGCGCTCACCCGCTCGGCCATACTGACCCTGACCCTCCGGCTGTAGCCCCGCTTCTTTATCTCGTCGGCGAGCTCCAGATACAGATCCTCGGATTCCTCGATAAACTGCTCGACACTCCTGCAAGTCCTGTGGTCCAGCCACACCGCTCTTGGGAAATAATAGTCGGAGAGCTCGCTCAAACGTTGGGCGACCTGTTCCCTTCTCTGGGTCGGTTCGTCCAGGTAGTCGACGTTCTCGTCTGCGTACGCCGAGCTCCACGCAACGAAACTGCCGTAGACTTCGATCAACCGGTCCCACACCTCGGATATCACGCTCGTCGAGAGGTCACTGCGGCTCCGTGAAGGTTGGACGGCCGCTCGCCTGTACGCTGCGGGGATCGATAGGTACTTCGCTCGTCTCATCTTTTCCCTCACGAATGCTATCTCGTCGTCCTATATATTACCTCTTTAGCCATGTCCGATAAACGATCCGGAGCTTCGTCGGCTTGATCTTCTACCGAGCATGCCGGCGGGAAGAGGTGGAAGTCGGCAGAGACAAGGACGGCCTGCAAGGTACACGAGATGCGCTCTAATGAGTGGATGGACTCCGAGCAGGCCGCAGCCTACCTGAAGAGGAAGATCTGCTGATCCCAAGGGTATAGAAGAGGCCCAGGGGGTTTCCTGGGCCTCTAGGTAAGTACGAGGGTCTAGGGTTCTTACCGGCCGCGTCTCAGCACCGCAGCCCCCAGGATGCCACTGCCTACGATCAGGGCGACGCTCGGCAGCAAGAGCGGGATCCCGCCGGTGGCGGGCAACTCCTTCCCGCCCGGAGCAGTGGTGGTGTCCCCGCCTGGAGAAGCCGCCCGTACGCTGGTCACGTTGAAGGCGAGGGGGTCTATGCCGGGGACCCGCACGCCTTCGATGGTGACCCTTTGCCCCACAAAGACCTCCAGGTCCACGAAGCCGCTTATCAGGTTGTAGGTCGTGCCGGTTGCCTCGTCGGTCAGCCGGAACTGGGGGGTGGGATCCGGGTCGTTGTCCTCCACGGGGCCAACCAACACGCCGGTCGCGGTGAGCGTCGTCGGACCCGGTTGCTGGGCCAACGCCGGCAGCGCGGCTACCGCCGTAATCGCCGCCACGACCGCGGCCACCGTCAGGATCGAGATGATGCGCCTCAATGGATTACCTCCTTTTTTCCGAGCGCCCCATCGAGGGACGCTCTCTTACCGGGTACGGCCCTATCCGGGAATTCGGGAGAGGGCAAGACACTAGCGCCAAGGCTGAGTTGTGTGGCGGCCAAAAAGCGTATACCCTATCTCCTCTCTCTGGGAGAAGCTTTCTCACCACTCGGGGACCGCCAGGCGACCGTATTCTCCCGGCGGGTAGAAAGAGGCGCCCAAAGCGAGCACCTCCTTCTCCCGTAGCAGCCCCAGGAGCTCTGTCGACGTTCACTGCACGTAGAGCACCTCGCAGCTGTAGGTATACGGCAAGTCCTCTGGCCCCACGATGCAAAGGTCCGAGCCGGCTCCGCCCGAGACGAGGTCCGCGGTGCCGTCGCCTGCCGAGTACAGGTAGTCGTCGAATGCTTCTGTTTGTAGATCGTCGCCGTAGATGGCATCCGAACCAGGACCGCCGTAGAGGGCGTCGTCGAGGGCGCCGCCGCGGATGAGATCGTCCCCGAAGCCACCGTAGATGAGGTCGCTGAGGCTGAGGCCGGCGATGAGGTCGTCGCCGGAGCCGCCATAGAGAGCGTCGTCGTCGGGACCGCCGTAGACGAGGAAGCCGCCGTAAATGAGATCGTCGCCGGGGCCGCCATAGATGAGGTCGTCGCCGTAGGCGCCGGAGATCGCATCGTGGCCGCCAAGCCCTTCGATGAGGTCCGGGACCGTTCTCTCCGAGGAGCCGATCGTCCCACGGGGTACCGACGATGTATCTGCCCTCTAGGAACGAGACAGCGACCGGCAGTGTGGTGTCCTGACTTATGGTCAACACGCCGAAGTCTTTGAGGAGGGTAATGGGCTCGCCGGCCTGCTCTCCGAAGACCTGGCTGAACCGCGTCCCCGTGCCCTGCACTATCCAGAACGGTTGCGCGTCGCCCTGCGGGAAGTTGGCGAAGCTGCCCGTGTAGATTCCGTCGCCGTCGGGATCGGTGAGCCGTATCCCGAAGGGCTCGAAGGTCAGGTAGCCCCAGAATGTCGCCTCCGGCGGCGGTTGGCCCGCAACCGCGAGTACGAACGTCACCGTTACGGTGGGGCCGGGGGGCGGCTGTGGATCCTCCTGTGCCAAAGCCGAGCCTACCGTAGCTATCAGTGCGCCCGCCATGAGAACCGCTACCGCAAGGACCGAAAAGATGTGCCTCAACGCGCTGCCTCCCGTCTTTAAAAGGACTCTCTTACCGAGCAAATAACACAGGCCGATGAATTTCAGATGAATTACTCCGATCGGCAGGGAAGAGTTGGCCGAAGAAATTTGCGTCGACGGTGTAGCCTCCCCTTGCGCCACCGGCAGTTGTCTCACCCCTGGTGTGTAAAGGCGCTTCAAGGAGTGTTCGAGACTGTCGTCCCCGTAGGGTGAAAGTTGCCGCCGTAGTTTTCATGGCCATTTGACGGCTTCAACGGAGACGAGCCGGAAGAGCTTCATCAACCGGCGCGCACATTGTGAGAGCCGCTCTAGGTACCGAAAGTGTGATAGGCAATCATCCTCCACAGGCGCAAGCCCTCTAACCGGTTGCTTCAGACGATTGTCGGAAGACCTTTTGCCTGAAATTTTTCGGGATTCATCAGAAATTCATCGCTGCCTGTTATTCAGGTAGCAGTGATACCGAACACGACGGAAGGAGGTACTGTTGCTGTTGCGTATGAACTGGTCAGCCTGCTAGGCGGAGGCCATTCGGCATCTGATAGTAATGAGTTAGCTAACCCCGTGTGCAAGTTTCTCCGAATGGTTGAATAAAGAGCGAGACCTCCCTACGCTCGGCGGTGCCCAAACCTACCGAAGCGAAAAGGAGGTCTTCGCTCTCGTGAATCTTAGCACCTTCATCGTGGCCGTCTTCTTCTGCCTCATCGACGATCGGATCCCGCCTCGTCCGCCTCAGAGCCCGCGGACCCGCTCCGACGCTCTTCGACTCCGAGGTTCTCACCATCGAGGTCGTCGGCGAGTTCTTGGGGCTCGACGAAGACACGGAGCTCTTTGCGTACTTCCGGCGCCACTACGCCCACTTCTTCTTCTTCCCGAACCTCGGGCGGGTGCATCGCACCACCTTCGCCCGGCAGGCGGCGAACCTGTGGAAGGCCAAGGAGCGCCTCTGGCAGGGGCTCTTGGCCGAGACCCCCCACGACCCCGGCTTCGCCCTGGCGGACTCTTTTCCCCTGCCGGCGTGCCTGTTCGCTCGCGCCTACCGCTGTCGGCGTTTCAAGGGAGAGGTCGCCTTCGGGAAGGACACGCTCCTCAAGCAGACCTTCTACGGCTTCAGGGTGCACGCGAGGGTCTGCTGGCCGGGCGTCGTTACCCGTTTTTCGGTGGCCCCGGCCAACGCCCACGAACTCTCGGTCCTCCCCGAACTCACCGAGCGCACCTCCGGTCTGCTCGTCGGGGACCGCAACTACCACTCGCCCAAGACCAAAGAACAGTTGGCGAGAACGGGCGTCGAACTGCTCGCACCCTACTCTTCCAAGAAGCGAGATCCCACTCCCAAACGGAGCGCGCTGTTGAGCCGTTTTCGCTACCGGATAGACACCGTTTTCTCGCAACTCGCGGGACGTTACTCCATAAAGCGGGTGTGGGCGCGTGATCTGTGGCACCTGAAGAGCCGGCTGGTACGCAAGGTACTCTCTCACACCGTGGCCTTCCTGCTCAACCATCGGATGGGCAACCAACCCCTTCAGCTCTCGAAGTTGCTCGTTCAATAAACCTGCACATCGGGTTAGCTA
>JAIVIG010000071.1 GCA_020200675.1 Actinomycetota bacterium | reverse complement strand
ACCGTTGACGATGCAGCCCATGACGGCGACGGTGAAGTGGTCCTCGTAGTGCTTGAGCCTGTCCTCGACTTGTGAGGCCATCCCGATCACGTCGAAGCCTAGAGTGCGAGCGCAGCTCGGGCAGGCGATGACGTTGGGCCCGCGGTGTCTGAGGTTTAGGGCGGAGAGGATCTGGTACGCCACCGGTATCTCCTCTACCGGGTCCTCGGCGAGCGAGATGCGGATGGTATCCCCGATGCCGTAGGGCAGGAGCTGGCCGAGGGCCGCCGCGCTCTTTATCGCGCCGGGCAGCTTCGTTCCGGCTTCGGTGACGCCGAGGTGCAACGGGGCATCGGAGTGGCGGCGAAACTCCCTGTTGGCCTCGACCATCTCGGGGACGTGGCTCGCCTTGAGAGAGACCTTGAAGTTCCTGAAGCCCATCTCCTCGGCGATCTCGACCTTGTGGAGCGCGCTCGCCACCAGCGCCTCGGCCTTCGGGAGATCCCAGAACCGCTTCTCGACGGAGCCGGAGTTGACGCCTATCCTCATCGCCACACCCGTCTCCGCGCACTTCTCGATGACCGCGCGGTAGCGGTCGTCGCCGCCGATGTTGCCGGGGTTGATGCGTACGCAAGCCGCGCCGGCGTCCGCCGCCCCGAGCGCCATCCGGTAGTCGAAGTGGATGTCGGCGATCAGGGGCACGGGGGTACGCCACAAGATCTCTTTGAAACCCTTTAGGGCCCTGGAGCCGTTGACGGAGACGCGCACGAGGTCGGCGCCGGCGGCGTTCAGGTCGTAGACCTGCTGGACGGTCGCCTCGACGTCGTGGGTCATGGTGTTGGTCATGGACTGGACGGCCACCTGGGCGCCACCGCCGATGGGCACGCCGTCCACCACTATCTGGCGGCTGGTGATCGGGCGTTCCTGTACCGCTGCCTCTGTCATCTCACTCCTAAGACTCTTAGGGCCCCTTCTCGGGGATAAATGGCTGTCCCGTAAAGATTTTACTAAGGTCCGCGTAGGTTGCGAAGACGAAGAGCATCAGTATGAGCGCTATACCGAACGCGGCGATCTTACCAACCGTCTCGGCCTTCACGGGCCGCCCCAAAACCTTCTCCGTCGCAATGAAAAACAGATGCCCCCCGTCGAGCGGCAAAATGGGGAGCAGGTTAAAGACCGCCAGGTTTACGCTGATGAAGGCCAGGAGCGTCGCGAACGGCAACACGCCCGCGGACACCACGTCGCTGCTTACGCCGACTATCCCGACGGGTCCCGCGGAGCTCTCAAAGAAGCTGACCTCGCCAGTCACGAGCTGGCCGACACCCCAGCCCAATAGCCCGATCATCTCGGCCGTCCTCTGAACCCCGAGCGAGAGAGCCTCGAGAGGCCCGTAGCTCGTGTATTCGACGACCGGGCGGACACCAACTATAGCCCTGTCCGAGTCCGCGGGATCCCCGGCGAGCTCCCCGGAGAACTCCCTTTGCTCCCCGCCGCGTAAAACGGCGAACTCCAACTCATCACCCGGTCGCTGTCCCTCCAGGGCTTCCTTAAACTGGCCCCAGGACTCTATGCCTTCGCCGTTGACAGCCGTTACCTGGTCCCCCTCCTGCACCCCGACTTCAGAAGCCATCGAGCCCGGGACGACTTCCTCTACCTCCGTCGTGGCGTCCGTTGGCACGCCGGCCATGTAGACGCCCGCGAGGATCACAACCGCCGCGACCACGTTCGCGAACGGCCCGGCGAAGATGATGAGCGCCCGCCTCCAGGGCGGCTTGGAGAGATAACTGCGCGGCCCGCGCTCCCCCGTCGTCTCCTCCACACTCGCCACGCCCTCCATACCCTCCATCTTGGCGAAACCGCCGAGGAGTATTATGCGGAAAGAGTAGATGGTTTTGCCGATCTTCTTTTTGAAGAGGGCGGGGCCGAAGCCGACGCCAAACTCGGGGACGTTTACGCCGAGGGCTTTGGCGACTAACATGTGGCCGAGTTCGTGGATGACGACCAGGGCGATCAGGCCGAGGATGGCGACGAGTACCGTCATCGCGCGCGCCTGTTCGCGGCTTTGTTCGCCTCTTCCCGGCCCCAGCGATCTACGGTCACTATTGCTTGCATGCTCTCCATCGCACCGAATTCCGGCACAGCTTCGAGGACCTCCTCTATGACGTTGGGTATACGTAGAAATTGTATCCCGCGGTCAAGGAACGCCTGAACCGCTACCTCGTTGGCCGCGTTGAGCACGACCGGGTAGGCCCCACCGGTCCGCCCGGCCTCTGCGGCTAGTAGCAAGCAGCGGAAAACGTCGTTGCGTGGTTCTTCGAAGGTCCAGGACGCGGCGCCGAAGGAGACCGGTTTCGCGCCCACGTCTACCCTGTCCGGGTAGAAGATGCCGTAGGAGATCGGGAGCCGCATGTCCGGGAGCGCGGCGTGCAGTATCGCCGAGCCATCCTCGAAGACGGCGCCGCCGTGTACGACCGACTGACGGTGTACGACTACCCGGATCTCGTCGTACGGCACGTCGAAGAGGTGGTGCGCCTCGATGGTTTCGAGGCCCTTGTTCATCATCGTGGCGGAGTCTACCGTGATCTTGGGTCCCATCCGCCATGTCGGGTGCTTCAGCGCGTCCTCCGGTCCCACCTCTAGAAGCTCCGCTTTCTCGTAGCCGAAGAACGGCCCGCCCGAGGCGGTCAACAGTATCTCGCGCACCTCCCCTTCGGCTCTCCCGATGAGGCACTGAAAGATCGCCGAATGCTCCGAGTCGACGGGTATTATTCGTTCGCCGGTAGCGCCGAGTCGCATCACCCACTCGCCGCCGGCGACGAGGGACTCCTTGTTGGCGAGGGCGACGGTGTTGCCGTTTCTCAGGGCGCCGACGGTCGCGGCGAGCCCGGCGAAGCCGACGATGCCGTTCAAGACCACGTCAGCGGGGACCTCGGCCAGGGTGGCCGCGGCTCCGGGGCCGCCGATCTTCGCGGCGCGCAGATCGTCGAGGGCGCCCGCATCTCCGCTTTCCAGGGCGACGTAGTCGGGTTTGAACTCTTCGGCCTGCTGCTCGAGCGTCTTTGCATCGCTGTTGGCGGAGAGGCCAATTATCTCGAAGCGGTCTCTGTGGGTGCGGACGACGTCGAGGGCTTGGAGGCCAATGCTACCCGTGGAGCCGAGGATGGTGAGGCGCCGCCGCTCGGAGGGGTTCACAGGGCGAAGAGAACGTAGAAGTAGTAGACAGCGGGGGCGGTAAAGAGCAGGCTATCTATGCGGTCCAGGATGCCGCCGTGCCCGGGGAGGGCGCGGCCGAGATCTTTGAGGTCGAGGATGCGCTTGAGGATAGACTCGAAGAGGTCGCCGGCCTGGCTCAGGATGGAGATCGCCGCTCCCCAGAGTGCCGCTTCGATGAGGCCGAAGTCCAGGAACTCGTACGTGAAGTACCCGACCGCGACCGTCGTCAACAAGACGCCCCCGATGCCGCCCTCGACGGTCTTTTTCGGGCTCAGGTTCGGGAAGAGCGGGTGGCGGCCGAAGAAGCGCCCGGCGAAGTAGGCGCCGGAGTCGGAGATCCAGGGTCCCACCACGGCGACGAGGATGAGGTAACTACCGCCGGCCAACTCGTCCTCGATCAGGCCGAGGTGCGCCATGGGCGCGCCGACCCAGAGCGCCATCAAGAGCAGGGCGAGGAGGGCCCTCAAAGTGCGGGCTTCGGGCTGGCCGGCGAGCCACAACAGCGCCCACGGCAGGCTCAGGACCACCCCGGCGAGTGCGCCGGTCGCGCCGTAGGGGATCGAGAGCAAGACCGGGAACGCCCCGGCGCCGAACGCCGCCCGGAAGGGCAGCGGCTTCAGGGCGCGGGCCAGTTCCTGGGCCGCGCGGGCGACGACGAGGAGGATCATGACGGGAATCGCCCAGCCGCCGTAGAGAATCGCGCCGAGGATTATCGGCGCCAGGATCAGGGCGGTAGCGATGCGCCAACGAAGCAAAGAGAACCTCCCCGTAGGTCCTTTAGCCCCCGCCGCGACGCCGGCTGCGTGCAGCGTAGGAGTCGATGGCCCGGCGGAACTCCTCCGGGGAGAAGTCCGGCCAGAGCGTCTCCGTGACGTAGAACTCGGCGTAGGCGATCTGCCAGAGAAGGAAGTTCGAGATCCTCAGCTCTCCGCTAGTCCGGATCACGAGGTCTACCTCCGGAACCTCGGGCGCGTAGAGGTAAGAAGCGAAGGTCGCCTCGTCGACCTCCTCTGGCGAGAGGCCATCCTCCATCATGCGCCGGGCGGCGTCCACGATCTCCGCCCGCCCCCCATAGTTGAGCGCGATGTACACGTGGAGCCTGTCGTTTTCCCTGGTCAGCTCCTCGGCTTCTCCCATGGCCGTCCGGACCGCCTCCGGCAGGTGTCCGCGGCGGCCCAGGAAACGCAGGCGCGCGCCACGCTCGTTCAGTTCCGGAACCTTGCCCTTCGCCGTCTCCAGGAACAGGGTCATCAGGGAATCGACCTCGGTCTCGGGACGCCCCCAGTTCTCCGTGGAGAAGGCGTAAAGGGTGAGTGCTTCGACGCCGGCTTCGCCCGCGGCCTCGAGGAGCGGGGTGAGGACCGAGACGCCCGCGCGGTGTCCGGCGGCCCGGGGAAGCCAGCGGGCTTTCGCCCAGCGGCCGTTGCCGTCCATGATGATGGCGACGTGCCGGGGCAGGTTCTCCCGGTCTACGGGGGCCAGGACGCGACGCTCCGGAGTCTCGGAGAGTCGATCTGCTCTCCGTTCGGAGAGTCGTTTTCGAGCTGGGTTCAGCAGGGCTCAAACCTCAAGGAGTTCGGCTTCTTTGTCCGTGAGGGCGTCGTCGATGCGCCCGACGTACTTGTCGGTCATCTGCTGGAGCTCGGCCTCGGCCCGGCGCTCGTCGTCCTCGGAGATCTCGCCCATCTTCATCAGCTCGTTCAGGTCGCGCATCTCGTCGCGCCGGACGTTCCTGATCGAGACTCGACCCTCCTCGGCGTACTGGCGGGCGAGCCTTATGAACTGCCTGCGTCGCTCCTCGGTGAGCTCGGGGATCGGCAAGCGAATGATCTTGCCGTCGTTCTGGGGGTTCAGCCCGATGTCGGAGTTGTCTATGGCGCGTTCGATGGCTTTGATCGTGCCGGGGTCGAACGGCGTGACCGTGAGCAGCCGGGGCTCGGGGACGTTGATGTTCGCCACGCTCCTCAAGGGCATCCTGGAACCGTACGCCTCGACCTCGACGCGGTCCAGGATCGAGGGGCTCGCTCTCCCGGTGCGGATGGTCGAAAACTCGCGCCGGACCGAATCTAAAGCGCCCCGCATTCGGTTCTCGGCCGCCGTCAGATCAACGATATCGGACATCGCTACTCACCTCCGCCCGCGGCCCCATCCGCGGGTACGTCTCCACTACCGCCACCCGCGCTCCAGATCAGGGAACCGACCCGCTCGCCCCTGAGGATGCCGCGCAGGTTGCCTGGTTTCAGTATATCGAAAACGACTATCGGTAGGTGCTCCCCGCTGCACAGCGTGGCCGCCGTGTAGTCCATGACGGCGAGGTTCTTCGAGAGGAGGTCCATGTACGTCAGCCGCTCTATGCGGACCGCGTCCGGGTGAGTGCGCGGGTCCTTGTCGTAGACGCCGTCCACCCGGTTCTTGGCCATGAGGATGGCGTCGGCCCCTATCTCCAGGGCACGCAGGGCGGCCCCGGTGTCCGTCGTAAAGAACGGGTTGCCGGTGCCGGAGGCGAAGATCACCACCCGCCCCTTCTCCAGGTGGCGCATGGCGCGTCGCCGTACTGCAACGCCAGGGCGTTTATCACGGTCCCGAGCATCGCCATGTAGTCGGCCGTCGCGCTCTCGATACCCAGAACATCGGCGACCTGCGAGCCGCGGAAGATGTTCCCCCCACCTACCACGACCGCCAGCTCCGCTCCCGCCTCGACGGCCTCGACGACCTGGTTGGCGGTGGCGTCGAGGCTCGGGGGGTCTATGCCGTAGCCCCCGTCACCCGCGAGGCTCTCCCCCGAGAGCTTGAGGACGACGCGCTTCACCGGCCCCAGCTCGGACTCTATGGACGCTGCCTTCTCTCCCCCCCTCGGGGTGGCTTCCTCCACGGTTTCAGGTCGCCCGGAGCCCTAGAGCTCGTAGCGGACGAAGCGCCGGATCACGATGTTCTCACCGACCCTCTGGATCGCCTCTTGTAAGAGCTCGCCGACTGTCTTGTCCGGCTCCTTCACGTAGGGCTGGGTCAGGAGGGCCTTCTCGTTCACGAACTTCTTCATCCGGCCCTCGACGATCCTGGCCGTGATGTTCTCGTCCTTGCCCTCCTCGGCAGCCTGCCTCTCCACGATCGCGCGTTCCTCGTCGAGCGCCTCCTGCGGGATGTCCTCCGGAGAGACGGTCAAGGGGTTCATCGACGCCACGTGAAGCGCCACGTTGCGAGCGAACTCCTTGAACTCCGGCGTCCGCGCTACGAAGTCCGTCTCGCAGTTCACCTCGACGAGGACCCCGACCCGGCCATTGAAGTGTATGTAAGCCTCGATCAGGCCCTCGTGCGTCTCCCGGGCGCTCTTCTTGGCCGCGATGGCCTGCCCGCGCTCCCTTAGAACGCGCCGGGCGCCCTCGACGTCGCCGTCGGTCTCGTCGAGAGCCCGCTTGACGTCCATCATCCCCGCGGCCGTCTCCTCCCGCAGCTGTTTTATCTTCTCTATGGTGCTAGCCAAATCTCTTACTTCCTTCTATTCGTCATTCTCGTCGGCCTCGTCGCCCGCCGCTTCCCCGTTCGAGGGCGGCTGCTCGCCCGTCTCGGTCTCCCGGGACTCAGGCTCCACGGCCGCCGGCTCCGCAGGCGCATCGTCTTCCGGAGCGGCCTCGACGGTACCTTCGTCCAGCGCGACCTCCTCGCCGCCGGGCACGCCCTCGGCGTCACCGCTCGAGTCCGGACCGATCTGTGGGCCGCCGGGCGTGTCATCCGCAGCGTCGCCACGCTGCTCGCTTGCCAGCTCTTCCCCGTCCTCAGCGCCGCGGTAGCTCGTGGTCGGGTCTTCCTCCGGCGCGATCTCGCCGGCAGACTCCACGGGGTCGGCTAGGCCCGTGGGCTGGTCGTCGGCGAGGCCGCCTTCACTAGCAGCCTCGGAGAGCGGCTCCGTAGCCTCCTCTTCGTCGACGAGGGTCTCCTCGACGGCCGGGGGCAAGGGACGGTCTTCCGCGGGGACAATATCCTCGCCCCGGCCTTCGAGGATCGAGTCGGCGATGAGGCGGGAGATCAGGTAGATCGAGCGGATCGCGTCGTCGTTGCCCGGGATGACGTAGTCGACCACGTCCGGGTCGCAGTTGGTATCGGTGAGCGCGACCACGGGTATCTTGAGCCGGTTCGCCTCTTTGACGAGGAGCTCTTCGCGCTTCGGGTCGATCACGAAGACCGCCCCGGGCAACCGCTCCATCTCGGTGATGCCGGCGAAGTTACGCCGGAGCTTCTGGTACTCGCGGTAGAGGGCGAACCACTCCCTACCCGTCCTTTCCTCCTCGGGGGTCTCCTCGACGGTCTGGGCGAGCGTCGTGAAGTACTGGATGCGTGGCTGGATGGTCTGGAAGTTCGTCAGCATCCCGCCTATGTAGCGCTCGACGACGTACGGCTGGCCGCTTCTCAGGGCCTGCTCGGCCACGGTGAACTGGGCCTGCTTCTTGGTGCCGACGAAGAGGACCTCGCGCCCGGCCTCGGCCACGCCCCTGACGAACTGCCGGGCCCGGTCGAGGAGGGTCAGCGTCTGATCCAGGTCGATGATGTGTACCCCGGCCCGTTGGGCGAAGATGTATCTCTTCATCTTGGGATTCCACCGCTTGGCCTGGTGCCCGAAGTGGACACCGGCCTCGAGCAGCTCCCTGACGCCTATCTGCTGGGTTGTAGTCTCCAAAGTTTCTGCTTCTCCTTTTTCAGGTGGTTGATAGCCTCCGCCCGCGCCTCGCAATCCGCAAGATGATTCGAGAAGAAACTTCCGCGGACCACCACCTGGGCCTGCCAAAACAGCCCCTACGGCGGGCGTGCGTGATAGAAACTCCGCAGATAGTAGCATAGCGGGCCACGAGCTTCTAGCCCGACCCACGGCGCCGTGCCCTTCCTTAATTGAAGGTGCTCCAGCCTCCGACTTCGTCCTGCTCGAGAGGAGACCCTTTGAGGTGTTCACACAGCTTGGTCAGGGCACGACGGAGGATCTGGCTTACGCGCCCCTCGGTCAATTCGAGGGCCTTGCCGATCTCTTTGAGGGTGAGGCCCTCGTAGAAGTAGAAGGTCGCGACGAGCCGTTCCCGATCCTCGAGCCGACCTACGGCATCGACAAGTTGGGAACGCAGATCCACGAGGTTCGTGTGGGACTGGGGGTCGACCGCCGCGGCATCCTCGACGAGCGCCCCATACTCTATCCCCGGCTTGCCATCGACCTCCAGGCGAGCCTCTAGCGAGGCCACCTGGGCGCGCGAGTACTAGTCCAGGAAGTCGTGGTACTCCCCGATCCCGAGGCCCAGTTCCCCCGCGATCTCGGTCTCATTAGGGAAACGCCTGAGCTCCTGGGTCAGCTTTGCCCTGGCCACCTCTATCTGCTGTGCGCGCAGGCGGACGCGGCGAGGCACCCAATCCTGGCTACGGAGCTGGTCGAGGATGGCCCACCGGATCTTGGAGATCGCGTACGACTCGAACTTGGCTCTTTTGCCCGGCCTCTCCGGGTCGTAGGTCTCTACCGCATCGAGCAACCCCAGTACTCCCCAGGAGAACATGTCCTCCTGCTCGACCGCCCCGGGCACGCGCGCCCCGACCCGGCTGGCCACGTACTTGACGAGCGGCGAGTAGTTGACGACGAGCCGGTCCCTGAGCTGCCCCTCCTGGCGCTCGGCCTCCCGCCGCGCCTCCTCGTCCGAGGGCACCTCACCACTCCGGAGCTCTTTCCGAACCTTCAGGTACCGCGTCCACAGCCGTCCTACGGTCCGCCCGGTTACCACTGCTTCCCCCCGGGATTCCGGCTCGGGCCGACGATCGGGTTTCTCACGAAGGCGCCCCGCCTGGCTACCACGTCCACCCCAGCCGGTTCGAAGCCCACGCCCGCGAGCGCCACGGCTTCTTTCTCGGGCAGCTCGGCCGGTATCGGCTCCGCGCCGGCGGCCGCGTCTTGCGCGACGGGCAGCCTCTGCGAGGCTGCCTCCGGGGCGACGACCTCCAAGAACCTGTCCAGATCCCAGAGTACCCCCGCGCCGTCCGCGAGGAGCGCGTTCGATCCCCGGCACTCGGCGAAGGCGAAAGGCCCCGGCACGGCCCACACGTCGCGCCCGGCCTCCAGCGCGTGGCGGGCGGTGATCAGGGCGCCGCTCTTCTCGGCCGCCTCGACCACCACGAGCACGTCGCTCAGACCAGCGATGATCCGGTTCCGGGCCGGGAACCGCCACTGCAAGGGCGCCTCCCCCAGGTAATACTCGGAGACGATGCCCCCCCCGCTCTTGACCCGCCCGAAGAGAAGCCGGTTGCTCCTGGGATAGACGACGTCTATCCCGCACCCGAGCACCCCGATCGTGGGTCCACCGGCCTCCACAGCCCCCTCGTGCGCCGCCGCGTCTATCCCGAGCGCGAGCCCGCTCGCCACGCACACCCCCCGCTCGCCCAGGGCCCGCCCCAGGGTTCGCGCCGCCTCGATGCCCGTCGCCGAAGCCTTGCGGGAGCCGACGAGGGCCACCGTCGGGCCGGGAAGAACCTCCCCGTCCACGAAGAGCGCCGGCGGAGGGTCCGGTATCTCGGCGAGCGCCGAAGGATAGCCCTCGTCCGCGAAGGTGACTGCCCAGATTCCCTTCTCTTCGAGGCGGGCCAGAACCGTTGCCGGGTCGAAGCTTTCTTTGAGCTCCTCGAAGGCTCTCCGCCCCTTCTCGGTGAGCTTGGCGCGAGCGGCGATCTCCCCGACGGGCAACGCGAGAATGTCGGCGGGATCCAGGTCCCCCAGCCGCGAGACGACGCTGGCCCCAATCCTCGCCTGCAACAGGGAGAGGAACAGGTAGGCGACCCTGGGCTCAACCCTCAACGGTGACCGCCCTCCGGTAGTTGAGCGCCTCGGCCACGTGCTCGACGGCTATGTCCTCCTCGCCCGCGAGGTCCGCGATAGTGCGCGCCACCCTCAAGACCCGGTCGTGGGCCCTGCCCGAGAGCCCCATCCGGTCGATGGCCCGGGAGAAAAGTATCTCAGCGTTGCCCCCGAGGGCGCACGTCGCGCGCAGCTTGCGTCCCGCGAGCGCGGCGTTGGGGACACCCCCTCGCGCAAGCTGGACCTCTCGCGCGGCGACGACCCGAGCCCGGATCTCCCCCGAGGTCTCCGCCGCGTCGGGGGAGCCGCGAAGTTCCTCACGCGTCAGGCGCGGCACGTCCACGAAGAGGTCTATCCGGTCGAGCAGGGGGCCGGAGATGCGGCTCTGGTAGCGCTCTATCTGCCCAGCCGAGCAGCGGCAGGCGCGCCGCCGGTCGCCCGAGTACCCGCACGGGCAGGGGTTCATCGAGCACACGAGCGTGAAGCGGGCCGGGTAGGTCAACGTCGCGGCGACCCGCGAGATCGTCACCTGCCCGTCCTCCATGGGCTGTCTCAACACCTCGAGCGTCGCGCGATTGAACTCGGGGAACTCGTCTAGAAACAGCACCCCGTGATGGGCGAGCGAGACCTCACCGGGACGCGGGTTGCTCCCCCCGCCCGCGAGCCCGCTCGTGGAGATGGTGTGGTGCGGGGCGCGGAAGGGCCGCCGCTCCACCAACGCGCCTCCCCCCTCACCGGCCGCGCTATGCACCTTGGTGACCTCGATGCTCTCCTCGCGGGTCAGCGGCGGCAGGATGCCGGGTAACCTCCTGGCGAGCATCGTCTTTCCCGAACCAGGTGGCCCATTCATCAGAATGTTGTGTCCGCCCGCGGCGGTTACCTCCAGCGCCCGTTTGGCGTACCGCTGGCCCGCGACGTCAGCGAAATCGTCTACCGGCTCTTCCGCCGTTTCCCGGCTGTTCGCCGCGGGCGACGACGGGGCGACTTCCTTCTCGCCCGCGATGAAGTCGACCGCTTCCGCCAGCGAACGCACCCCGTACACGCCGGGGCCGCCGATCGAGGCAGCCTCCGGGGCGTTCTGCTCCGGCAGAACGAGGGCTTCGAGCCCCTCCCTTTTTGCGCCTTCGGCCATCGAGAGCGCGCCGCGCACCCCCCGCAAGCCGCCGTCGAGCGAAAGCTCTCCCACGACGCCCATCCCCTCCAGTCTCTCCTCGGGGACCACCCCCGAAGCGGCGAGGACGGCCAGGGCTATCGGGAGGTCGAAGGCAGGTCCTTCCTTGCGCAGGTTGGCGGGCGCCAGGTTCACTATGACCTTCTTCGTCGGAAACTTGTAACCGCTGTTCGAGATCGCCACCCTCACCCGTTCTCGCGCCTCCTGCACCGCCGCATCGGGTAGACCCACTATCGAGAACCCCGGCAGGCCCGCGCCGACGTCCACCTCGACCTCGACTGGCAGAGCATCTATGCCAAACAGAGAAAGGCTACGTACCCGACAAACAGACACTACTTCCTACACCCGTTCCCCACTGTGGCCCCACTTACTGGCCTTCCAAGGCCTCTTCCCGCCTCGGTACGCTCAACGTTATACGTACAACCTACCATGCTTTCTTAAACAACGGAAGGTCTTACGGAGATCGAAGTCCTCCCAAATCTCCGTCAAGTAACGTCCGCGTCTCAGAAGGCGTCTTCGACGTGCCGGATCTCCGGCCTCCCGGCGCCCGACGCGAGGATGCCAACGACGTCAAAACGCACCTCGTCGAAACCCGTGACGAAGTCGTCCCCCCGTTCCGCGAGGTATTGCTCGGCCATGAGCCGTACTTTTGCCTGTTTTTTGGGTGTTACGGCCTCCAGAGGGTCTCCGAACCCCGTTCCCCGTCGCAGTTTGACCTCGACGAAGACAAGGGCACGCTCGCCGCGTAGGATCAGGTCGATCTCGCCATGGCGCGTCCTGTAGTTGCGTTCCAGAGCCTCGTACCCTTTCTTCGCGAGGTACCTCAGGGCCAATTCCTCGCCCCGGTCCCCCTTCTGCCGGCTGCTCTGCCGCCGGCTCAGATCAGGCAACCCCGGCGTAGCTCAGGCGGTGCACCCGGCAAGGTCCGGCCTCTTCAAGAGACCTGCGGTGCTCCTGCGTTCCGTACCCCCGATTGCGCTCGAAGCCGTACCCTGGATGCTCCAGGGCCAGCACCTGCATCGCCCCGTCCCTCAAAACCTTCGCCACCACGCTCGCGGCGGCCACCGCGGCGCTCTTGCTATCCGCCCGCGGCAGACACTCCACCCCAGGCCCGAGCTTCAGGTTACCGTCGGCCAATACGCACCCGGAGTGCGGGCGCACGCCTTCGAGGGCGCGCCGCAGGGCCTCCTTGTTGGCGGCGCCGACGCCGTGCCGGTCGATCCACCACGCTGGAAAGGAGACGACGCACAGCGCCCGCGCCAGCTCCAACACCTCCCAGAACAGCTCCTCCCGAAGGCTCTCGCCGAGCGCCTTCGAGTCGTTTATGCCCTGGACCTCACCCTCCCCCAATACCACCGCCGCCGCGACGAGCGGCCCGGCCAGAGCGCCGCGCCCGGCCTCATCGGCCCCTGCCAGAGGTCCGCCTCGCTCCGCGTGCTCCGCGCGCTCCGCGACCCAAGCGGCGTCGAAAGCGTAGAGGGCGCCGCTCTCGGAGCGGCGCCCTGTTGTAGTGCGGGCCTTCAATGCGCTGCTTTGTCTCAGGTAGCCTTCTTGACCCGGGCCTTCTTGCCGACCTTCTCCCGAATATAGTAAAGCTTCGCCCGCCGGACATCGCCCCTGGAGATCACGTCTATGCCGGCGATCTTCGGCGAGTGGAGGGGGAAAACCCGCTCCACTGGAACCCCGAAGGAGTTCTTGCGCACGGTGAACGTCTCGCCTATGCCCTCGCCCCTGCGCTGCAGACAGAGGCCCTCGAAGTTCTGTACCCGCTCCCGGTTGCCCTCGATAACCCGGTAGCGGACACGCACCGTGTCCCCCGGCTTGAACTCGGCTATCTCCGAGCGGGCGCCGTTCGACCTTATCGTATCGTTCGTGATCATATTTGTCTCCTCTCATGGGTATTGTCAGGAGCCCCGGAGACGAAGCGTGGTCCCTCCTCGGCCTCGTTTCGTCTCTCCGCCCTGGCCTCGGCCCTCTCGCGGGCCTCACGCTCGCGCCAGGCCTGGATCTCCGCGTGGTTGCCGGATAATAGCACGGCCGGCACGTCCTCTCCATCCCACGCGGCGGGCCGGGTATACTGCGGCGGCCCTATAGAGCCCTCCCGCGAGAAAGACTCACCGACGAGGCTCTCTGACCCGCCGTATCGCCCGCAGACGATAGTCAGGCCCCGACCGCCCGAAACCTCTTCGGCCAGCTCCCGAACGTACTCCTGCTCGACGTAACGCCCACCGGGCTCCGTGACGAGCACGCGCCGCTCCTCCCTGACCTTTCGCGCCGGAATCCCGTACACCTCCTCGAAAGCGCGGGCGACGACGTCCACCCGCACCACCATCCCCGCCCCTCCCCCGAAGGGCATGTCATCGATCCGGCCCTTCGGCGCGAAGTCGCGCAGATCGAAGGTGCGCAACGCGACCACGCCGCGCTCGATTGCCCGCCCGACCACCCCGACCCGCAAGGTACTCTCCACCGCTTCGGTAAAGACGCAGAAAACGTCTATGCTCTTCATTCCGGGGTGACTTTGGAAAGGTCGACCACGACGCGGCCTCCTCCCGGGTCGACGGTCGGGACGTGTTCGTGGGTAAAGGGCACGTAGTGCTCCGCGGGCTCCGCCTCGTCGTCCCGGATCAAGAGGATCTCGTGCGCGGGCGTCTCGAGGACGTCGGCCACGCTCCCGATGCGCGTACCCCCCTCGTCGTAGACTTCGAGGCCGACGAGGTCCCCGACGTAGAACTCTTCTTCGTCCGGCGCGTCCAACTCTCCGCGATCTAGGATTAGCTCGGATCCGCGCAAGGACGCAGCGAGGTCGCGGTCGCCGATGCCTTCGAGGTCGACCAGGAAGCCCTTGGGTGTCTGGCGCGACGCGAGTATCCGGCGCCGCTCGCCGTCGACGACGGGTTCGACGCCGCGTCTGAGGTGGCGGCCCAAGCCGGGCGGCCGTACCCTGACGGTACCCCGCACCCCGTGCGGGGCGGAGATCACGCCGATCACCACCGGATCGGCGAGGTCGCTCGACCGGAGCTCCCCCACGGCTTCTAGTCCGCGATCTCCACGTTCACGCGCTTGTTCTCTTTGACGGATGCCGCCTTCATCACGGTGCGGATGGCCTTCACGATGCGGCCGCCTCGCCCGATCACCTTCCCCATATCCCCTTGCGCCACGCGCAAGGTAAGGTCCACCCGCGACTCCGTCTCCCTGCTCTCCACCTCTACCTTCTCTGGCTCGTCTACCAGAGAGCGGGCGAGAAAGAGGAGCAGGTTCTCCAATTGAGGCACCGGAAGCCTCCCGGTCTAGAGGGCCCCGGAGATCTTCAGGAGCTTGCGCACCTGCTCTGTCGGCTGAGCCCCCTTGGCAAGCCACTCCTGAGCCTTCTCGGTGTCCACGTTGATCTCCGACGGCTGCGTGCGCGGGTTGTAGGTGCCGACCCGGTCTATAAACGCCCCGTCGCGGGGGCTCCGCGCGTCGGCCACCACTATCCTGTAGAAAGGAGCCTTCTTCGCCCCGTGCCTTGCCAGCCTGATCTTTACTGCCATCTTTCCACCTCTCTGTTATTTCATGTTGAACGGCATGCGCGGCATGCGCTTCTGCACGCCACCGGGGCCGCCCTTGCCCATCTGCTTCATCATCTTCTGCATCTGGCCGAACTGCTTGACGAGCTTCTGAACGTCCTGCTGGGTCGACCCGGAGCCGCGCGCTATCCTACGCGCCCGACTCGGATTCTGCAACAACCTCGGGTTTCGCCGCTCCTGGACGGTCATCGAGGTTATCATCGCCTCGACGCGACCCAAAGCCTTGTCGTCCAGATCGTCGAGGTTCGCGCCCTGGAGCTGCTTGTTGAGGCCCGGGATCATACCCAACAGGCTCGTCAGGGGTCCCATCTTCTTGATCATCTGCATCTGCTTCAGGAAGTCCTCGAAGTCGAACTTCCCAGCCAGAAGCTTCTTACTTTGCGACTCGGCCTCTTCCCGGTCCATCTGGCCCTCGGCCTTCTCGATGAGGGTGAGGACGTCGCCCATACCCAGAATGCGTCCCGCCATCCTGTCCGGGTAGAAGGAGTCGAACTCCCCCATCTTCTCGCCCTCGCTGGCGAACTTGATCGGCCGCCCCGTCACCGAGACTACCGACAGGGCCGCCCCGCCGCGAGCGTCGCCGTCGAGCTTCGTCAGGACCATCCCGTCGAAGTCCGCGTACTCCTGGAAGGCCTGAGCGACGTCGACCGCGTTCTGTCCCGTCACCACGTCCAGCACCAGGAGGACCGAGTGCGGCTTTACCGCCCGCCGCACGCGCTGTATCTCCTCCATCATCCCCTGGTCCAGGACCTGCCGGCCCGCCGTGTCCACGATGACGAAGTCGTAGCCGCCGTCCCTCGCGGCCTTTACGCCGCGCTCGGCGATCTCCTCGGGCGACGGCCCGGTCCCCTCGGTGTAGACGGGGACGCCGATCTCCTTGCCCAGCGCCTGCAGTTGCTCGATCGCCGCCGGACGGTACGTGTCGCACGCCACGAGGTACGGGTTCTTGCCCGCGTTCTTGCGCGCGAAGAGCGCGAGCTTCCCGGCGCTCGTGGTCTTGCCGTGGCCGTTGAGGCCCGCGAGCATCACCACCGTCGGCGGACGCGAAGCGAATGTCAGCTTGCTCGCCTGGCCGCCCATGAGGTTCGCGAGCTCCTCGTTGACTATCTTCACGACCTGCTGACCCGGAGAGAGCGCTTTGGAGACTTCGGCCCCCGTCGCCCGCTCGCGGACGTTGCCAACGAACTCCTTGACGACGCCGTAGTTCACGTCTGCCTCCAGCAGGGCCAGACGGATCTCCCGCGTCACCTTCTTTACCTGGTCTTCGGTGAGGTTGCCGCTGCCACGCACCCCGTCGAGCGCCGAGCCAAGCCTCTCGCTTAAAGTATCGAACATTTCACAATCTCCTATAGATCCCCGAAGAGCGCTTCGGCGAACTCGCGGGCCTCGAACGGGTGGAGGTCGCCTATATGCTCGCCGACCGAGATCATCTTTATCGGCACCCCGACCTCGTTGGCGATGGCGAGCGCTATCCCGCCCTTCGCCGTCCCGTCGAGCTTGGTCAGTATGATCCCCGTCACCCCCGCAACCTCGTGGAAGAGCTTCGCCTGCCTCAGCCCGTTCTGCCCGGTCGTCGCATCCACGGTCATGAGAACCTCGTGCGGCGCCCCGGGCAACCGGCGCTCTATGACCCGCTTCACCTTGTCGAGCTCCGACATGAGGTTGACCTTCGTGTGCAGGCGCCCGGCCGTGTCTATGAGCAGTACGTCGGTACCGTCCCTCTCGGCCTCCTCGACCGCCTCGTGAGCTACCGCGGCCGAGTCTGCGCCCCGCTCCCGAGCTATCACCTTCGCCCCGGTCCTCTCGCCCCAGCTCTGTAGCTGCTCGATCGCCGCCGCCCTGAAAGTGTCGCCGGCCGCCAGCATGACCTTGCCGGGCAGGAAGTGAACGAGCTTCCCGATGTTCGTCGTCTTGCCCGTGCCGTTTACGCCGACCATCAACACCACTGTCGGCTTTTGCGAGATGTCCAGCTCTACGGGCTTGTCTAGCAGGCGGGTGGCGTGCTCGATCATGAGCTCCCGAAGCTCCTTGCCGCTCGTAATGTTCCTCTCCAGGGCGTCCTGCTCCAGCTCGGCGACGAGCTTCGCCGTGGTGGGCACCCCGACATCGGAGGTGATGAGGATCTCCTCGACCCTCTCCCAGAACTCCTCGTCTCCCGCGTCCCGGAACTCCGCCATGGCTGCGTTCAACTGCCCGACGAACGACTCCCGGCTTCTCCGCATACCCTGCCGCAGACGGCCGAACCAACCGTCGGGCTCCTCCTCGACGGTCTCGTCCGTTATGGCCGGAGTCTCGGTCGCCGCCGCTTCGGGGATCGCCTCCTCCAGAGCCTCCGACTCGACCACTTCGGGCTCTTCCAGAGATCCCGCCTCCGGAGCCACCACCTCCAACTCAGCCTCGGCTTCGTCGAGCTCCGCCGTCGTCACAGGCGGCTCCAGCGGCTCCGATTCCTCCGGCACAGCCCCGTCCGAATAGGGCTCCTGGGTCTCTACAATCGTCCCGGACTCCTCTTCAGAGCCCTCGGACTTCCTAAAAAAGTTACGCCACGACCGTCCCATAACGGCTTCTCTTAGTCTCCTGTTAAACGCTTCGATACAACGACAGTGGCACCGGAGGCATCCGGCGTGACCCCATAAAGGACGTCCGCCGCCGCCATGGTTCGCTTCTGATGCGTCACCAGCAGGAACTGCCCGTGTGCCCGGTAAGAGTCTACCACAGCGAGGAATCGGGCCAAATTCAGGTCGTCCAACGCGGCCTCGGCCTCGTCGAGCATGCAAAAAGCCCCCGCGGCATCCCCCAAGGGAACACCGAACCGCCCGAGAAAGATGCTAAACAAGAACGAAAGCGCCAGAAGCGACCGCTCCCCGCCCGAGAGCACGCGCAGAGGCCGCCACCCGCGTCCCCGCAGCCTCAGCCCGACCTCCACCCCCTCCTCCGAAAGCTCGAGCTCACCCTCCGCCCCCTCCAGCATACGCGGCACGATCTCGCGAAACGTCCGGCGCACCTCCCGAAAGGTGGCCGCAAATCGTGCCTCTATCTCTCCGTCCACACTCTGTATTATGCGTGTAATTTCGGAGGCGGCGGCTTCGGCGTCGGCGCGTTGGGCGGAGACGAACTCGTGGCGCTCGCGCAGGGCGCCTTCCTGGGAGATGGCGAGCAGGTTTACGTCGCCGAAGTTCTTGAGCTTGCGGGCGAGGCTGTATCTGTGGCGCTCGAGATCCCGCCCCGTTTCGGCGGTTTCGGAGAGTGCTTGGTCCGCTGCGCGGGCGATCTCTAGCGTCGCGCCCCACTCTTCGGAGATCTCCGCCTCTGCCGCCCCGACGGCCTCTTCGGCACGGGATAGCTCCCCACGCAACGCGGCGGCCTCAGAGGTGACACGGGCGAGCTCCCCGGCCAGGTCGCCGGCCTCCCCGGCGAGAGCGGCGCGCCTCTCCGCGGCTCTCGCCTGGAGTCCGGCTGCCTCGGAGCGCGAGCGCCGCAACCGGGCGAGACGCTCGCGGGCGGCCTCGTCAAGGCGCCGGACGTGCTCGACGAGGCGGCGGCCAAACTCCGGGAGAGAGGGCGTCATTCAGGTTCTCCTTCGCCCGCTCCTCGTCCTCTCGCGCCCCGCGTAGCTCGTCCTCGATCTCGGAGGTCTCCGCCTCGAGCTTGCGAACCTGTGCCTCGTCTTCCGACCGCCGCTCGCGGGCAACCCCGGCCTTTCTCGCCCGGCGGCTGGTTTCGGAGACGAGCAGTCGCGCGGCGCGCGCCGCCCGGGTGGACAGTGAGGCTAGAGCTTCGACCCGCGCCGTTCGTTCGTCCAGCCGCCGGGACGTGGACAACGCAGCCTCCCGCAGATCGTAGAGGTCCTCTCCCAACCGGCCTTTCAGCTCGTCGAGTCGCTCCTCCTCCTGCTTGTGGCGAACCTGGCGGGCGAAGTCTCCGTCGGGGGTACGGCGGCTCGCGCTCGTTCGGGTAAAGCGCAAGCCCGCGTGGGTCACGGCGACGTCGTAGCCTCTCTTCGGGACGGCAGGCTCCTCCCTTTCGAGGACGTAAGCCCCCCCGAGGAGGCGTTCCAGAGCCTCCGCGTACGAGGCGTCGAGGATCTCGACGCAGTCCAGGAGGGGCTTTCCGGGCGGCGCGCCGTTCTTCGGCATCCCTTCGGCGTCCAGCCGCACCACCACGCGCTCCGCGGGATCGTCTCCCGAGAGGAACCTCATCCCCTCGCCCAGGGTGTCGACTAGGACGCCGCCGGCCAGGTCTCCCAGGGCGGCTTCGACGGCGGCCTCGTAGCCCGGGTACGGGCGGAGGACCTCGTAGAGACGTTTGCCGTTCCCGGCGCCGTTCTCTTCCGCGGTTCTCAAAGCCCGGATCTCCGCCTCAGTCCTCCCGACGATCGCGGCGAGTACGCCCCGCCGCCGGTTCGCCTCTTCTGCCCGCCCGGCGGCCGCCCCACGCAACTCCTCGAGCCGGCCGAGCAACGCCGCGCTGCGCTCGCGCAACCCCTCTTGCGAGTACGAGCCCAGCTCTTCTCCCACCTCTTCGAGGCGTGTGACCTCCGCGTCTCCCAGAACGTCTGCGTCCCCGAGCCGGGTCGTCACCCTCTCGCACCGCTCCCGCGAATCCCTGAGCTTCCCCGCGAGACGCGTCCGTCGCTCCGCGGCCGCCGCGTGCTCCGTCCTTCCCCGCATCACGAGCTCCTCTGAGCGTCCGAACGCTTCCTTTCCGCGCGAGTGCTCCTCCTCCAGCCTCCCGATCATCTCTTCGAGATGCCTAATCTTCGAGGTGGTTCCGTCGAGTTCGGCCTGAAGGCGGGAGAGCAGCCGCGAGCGGTCCGTTCCTCTGTCCAGGCTACCCTCCAGCCGCAGCAGCGTCCGCTCGGCACGGAGAGCCTCCGCGCGCAGGACCTCCGAGCCGTTCTCCAGGCCCCTGATGGCCTCTTCCGCCGCGCGCACCCGGCCTTCGAGCTCCTTCTCTTCGTCCCCGATCCGTAGCCCCTCCTCACGCAGCGATTCCTGCCGCGTACCCAGGGCAGACGCGTTATCTTCGAGGTATGCCAGGCGCTGGCGGGCGTCGTCGAGGTCGCGAGTTGCGATCCGGTAGAGGTAGGCCAGGGAGAGCTCGCGGTAGCGGGCTTCGAGCTCCCGGTACTCGCGGGCGGCCACGGCTTCGGTCTCTATCCTCCGAAGTTGGGCCGAGAGCTCGGCTTCGAGTCGGCGGCTGCTCTCCAGCCGGTCGGCGGCCCGCTCCAGCTTCCGGGTGGCGGCGAGGCGGCGCCTGCGGAAGACGCCAAGCCCCGCTGCCTCCTCGAGCGCGTTGCGGCAGGCCGCGGCCCCCCCGGCGACGATGGCGTCGACGGCCCCCTGGCGGAGGACGCTGTGGCGGCCGAGGCCCGCTTCGCCCGCCACCGTTCGTACGTCCGTGAGGCGGGCCCGCGTGCCGTTGATCCTGTACTCAGTCTCGCCCTCGCGCGAGATCCTGCGCGTCAGCGAGACCTCCTCGTACGGTAAGGAAATGTCGCCTTTAGTGTTGTCCAGAACCAGCGTGACCTCCGCTATCGACGCCGGCGGCAGGGAGTCGGATCCCGAGAAGATCAAATCGTTCATCAGACCCGCCCGCAAGATGCTCGGGCTCCCCTCGCCTAAAGCGAACAGGAGCGCGTCCGTGATGTTGCTCTTCCCCGAACCGTTCGGCCCCACGATAGCCGTAACGCCCCCCGTAAGCGGCATCCGAACCGGCCGGGCGAACGTCTTGAAGCCTTTTATGTAGATCGCCGAGAGCACTAAGAGGGCATTCTACGCGGTTTTAGCAAATAGAGCACGAGAGAAAAGCGCAGCAAAACAGCGATTCGGGAGCTACTAGTCGAGCACAAGTGGCCTTGGCGGGCTTCCGAGAGCATTAGAGCCTGTTGAAAAAGTCGCCGCCAGACCAATAGGTGGGGCCAGTTCGGGTGCAAAATGCCTAGAAACGGCACTACAAGCCGCTCTCAGCTCCCGAATAGGGGGCAGAGAAGGACATGAGGGAGTTTTTCAACAGCCTG
>JAIVIG010000070.1:2037-15622 GCA_020200675.1 Actinomycetota bacterium | reverse complement strand
AGCCGTGCGCTGGCGCGCCTCGGGCCAGAAGCTCGGGCAACTTGGCGCGCTCTTCGTTGCTCAGACGCGGCTGTGCTCCGGGAGCGGGCTGGCGCTTGAGCGCCTCCGATCCTCCCTCGCGCCAGTCTGTGGCTTCCTTTGAAAGTGAGTTGTCCATGAGCCGATCCTACCACAGCGTTTAGCAGCCTCCGCACAGATCAGTAGTTTTCCTTGGAAACCCACTCCCCGTTCTCGTTCTTTTCGTACTTTTGCTCGACGGCACCCCAGGCCACCCGGTGAGCGCGGTCCTCCTCACCGTACTGCTCCTCGGCGGAGTTGTACGCCGCCCGGTATATCTCCCGGGCGTGCTTGGGGAGGTTCCTCTTCACGCTGTCCGGCAGATCGTCTAGCTCCTGGTACGGCACGGCCCGTCCTCCTTCTTGCGAAACCTCTTTTTCGGGACTACTCCGTACCCCGAGAGGCTCCCTCCAAACTCCTCTAAACGCCCGCGAAGTGGTCCCAGCCAGAGAGGTCATCCACTCGCTCGCCGCCGCGCAAAAAGACCACACCCTCACCCGTCACCTCACCGATCACCGTGACCGGAACCTCCGACTCCGCAGCAAGAGCCTCTACGACCTCCTCCGAAGCGGCCACGAGAAGCTCGTAGTCCTCGCCGCCGGTCGCGGCGAGGACCTCCGGGTCCCGCCCCGCGGAGCGAAGGTACTCCCGCGTGTCGCCGGCGATGGGCAGGAGGTCGAGGTCTATGCGGCAACCCACGCCGCTCCTCTCGCAAACGTGTCGCACGTCGGAGGCGAGGCCATCGGATAGGTCGATCATAGCGTGCGCTCCGAGCCGGGCCGCCGCGCGTCCGGCGACCAACCGGGGCCCCGGCCGCAGGTGCTTGTGTATGAGACGCTCCGGGCCGGCGTCGCCACTTTCCAGGGCGAGAAGGCCCGCGGTCGACGCGCCGAGCTCGCCGGTTACGGCCAGGAGGTCGCCGGGATGTGCCCCGGAACGCAGCACGGGCGCGTGGGCGAGCTGCCCGAGGATCGAGACGTCCACCGTCAGCGCGGCTGCGCCGGTGGTATCACCACCCAAAGGGTACGCCCCGAACTCCTCGCACGCCTCCAGGACGCCGTCCATGCAGCGCAGGGTTGTCTCCGCGTCGTCCGCGCCTCCCGAGGCGAGCACGAAGCGCGGCACGCCCCCCATCGCCGCGACGTCCGAGACGTTGGCCGCGACGGCCTTGTAGCCGACGTCTTCCGGAGAGGCCCACTCCTTGAAGTGCCGTCCCGAGACGAGCATGTCGGCGGCGGCGACCCACAGAGCGTCCCCAAGGCGCAGCACGGCGCAATCGTCGCCGATGGGAACGACGACCTCCGCAGGCGGATCCGGAAGGCGGGCGGAGAGGACGGCGGGGATCCAGGAACCCGCGGTAGTAGCGAACGGCCTCCCGTCCGAGTATGAGGGCCGAGAGCAAGAACGTTCCTTCGGCCGCGACCACAAGCCCGGAGGCGACCCAGAGCTTCTGCCCGGTCGTGAGCGGCAGGAAGGGTACCGTCAGGAGCGACAGGTAGAGCACGCCCGGTACCACGAACACCCCGGAGATCAAAACCCATATCCTCCAACCGCTCCTCGGTTCAGAGGGTGCGCCGGGCTCTTCCTCGACTCTCTCGGGTCGGGGGGAGTTTGGATCTCCTGGTCCGTTCACGGGTCGCTCCTGCTATTTCGGAGTTTCATCTCCCTCACGGTGTTCCAGAGAACGTCTGACTCCTCCCCCGTGTACCAGGTGTTCAGGCCGCGCCACTCCTCTTCGGTGGCCCAGACGTGGGCGTCGTGGGCGGAGCTTTCGAGGCGTACCTCGCCTCCCGGATGGCGGGCGATGAAGCCGACGCCCGCGTAGAGCTCGGGGTCGTCGGGGGCGCGCCAGGGCTCGACCCGCGCCCACCAGACTACCTCCGGTTCGGCGTCGAGCCCGGTCTCCTCGTAGACCTCGCGTCGAGCGCAGAGGACGAAGTCCTCGCCGGGCTCGAGCATGCCGCCCGGGTTCTCCCAGAGCCCGACCGGCGGTTTGCGACGCCGCATAAGGAGCGCCCGGGGCTTCTCACTAGAGCCTCGCCCGAGGTCGACTACCACCGTTCCGGCGCCGAGGTTGGCGTTGACCACGCCGGGGCGGGGAGGGGCGGGCGGCGGGGGCTCGGGAGGTGCGCCGTCGGGGAGGGTGTCTACGGCGCCTGCGACGTCCAGGATGTTCTCGCGGCTCCACCAGCTCGGGAGATCCAACCACTCTTCTGTCGTGACCCACCTGTACCCGAGATGCTCGTCGGAGAGCCGGACGCTGTCGCGCTCCGCGGAGACCCGGCTTACGTAGGTGGCGCTGGCGAGTAGTCCACCGCCGGGTCCTTTTCCGACCCAGGTGGCAAGCAGGCGTTGTGGGGCGACGAGGAGGCCGGTCTCCTCGTAGACCTCGCGGACGGCGCCCCTCTCGAAGCTCTCACCGGGAGCGAGGCGTCCGGCGGGCGGGTCCCAGGTTCCGGACGGGCGCAGGAGCAGGAGCATCCGCCCATCCGGATGGACCGGCAAGATGCCGGAGACGAGGTCCGCCTTGACGCTCAAGCCCGTGCCCGACCCCGCGAAGCATCCGCCAGGAACGAATGGAGTTCGCGGGCGGCGGTCGCGGGGTCTTCCGCGTCGAGCACGGCCCGCACGGCCGCGAAGCCCGGGGCGCCCGCATCGGCCACCTCCCGAGCCGTCTCGAGGGTGACGCCGCCGATAGCGAACCAGGGCACGGGAACCGCCGCACCCGAGATCTCCCGCAGGAGAGCCGGTCCTGCCGCCGCCTCCTCCGGTTTGGTCGGCGTGGCGTAAACGGTCCCGACACCGAGGTAGTCCGCCCCCTCGCGAACGGCCTCGCGGGCCTCCTCCACGCTGGAGACCGACCGGCCGATCACGACGCCGGGACCGAGCATCTCTCGCGCGCTAGCTATCGGTTCATCTTCCTGGCCGAGGTGAACCCCGTGAGCGTTCGAGAGCCTGGCGAGCTCCGCGTCGTCGTTCACGGTGAAGAGGGCGCCTGCGCGTTCGCAGATCTCCTTTAGCTCCACGGCCAGCGGAAGCAGCTCTTCTCGCGAGGCGCGCTTGTCCCGAAGCTGCACGACGTCCACGCCTCCTCGAACGGCGGCGGCGAGCCTGGCAGCGAGGTCCGGCCGGGGATCGGTGACGAGCAGGAGTCGAGCGTCCTGGAGGCGTACTCCGGGGTTCACGAGTCGATGCGCTTTGGCGGCCAGGCGACGACGTCGAGGCGACGCGCGTAGTGCAAGATAGGCTCCGTCTCCGGCAGCTCTACCCCGATCTGGGCGGTCATCTCGAGCTCCTCTACCTCGGCCTCGGCTCTCTGCAGGGGCCAGACTACGTGGTGGACGTCGCCGCGCCGCACGCGTCTCTCCCCGTTCACTCCCGCACTGTAGAGACAGTAGCGCTCGGTGAGGAAGTTCTCCAGCGTTCCGGGGCGTGAGTCGAACCGCTCTCCCGCGGGGCGATACCGGCCCACGAACCTGGCTGGCGGCGCACCCTTGTGAGTACGCACGCTCCGGTAGCGCACCTCTGCGTCGCTTACCTCACTGGACATCTTCGCGTCGAAGTAGGGCAGCCCGAAGGTCGCGCGCGCGAGGCGCACGGCTACCGGATTGTGCGCGTCGAGGCTGAAGAACCAGAGGCCGGGTTTGCCTTCGTGCGTGACGTAGGTGCGCAGGTTCAGCTCCGGGAAGTTGGATAGCCACGGCACGCCGGGCAGGAACCGGGGCCGCACGTCCTCCATGCGAAACGGCACCACGCCAAGCCACGCGGAGCCGTCGAAGGTGTCTAGTCTTAACGCGGGTGGGATCAGGGGCCGCAGCCAGTCTTCCGGGACCGACCAGTGCATAAAGAGCAGGTCGTGCCAACGCATGCGGAGTACCCACGGCCCCTCCGGGAGCGGGTAGGGACGGTGCTCCGTCTGGCTCAGGACCTTCTCAATCTCCGGCGATACCATGATCTCCGCCATACTAACACCCGTGGTCACTACATCTGCGTTCGCGGTCACGTTCCATCCCCGATGCTGCCCCAATACAGGCGAAGACGGAGCTTCGGAGAACGTCTCAGCCCGATGCTTCCTCGACCCGCAGCGAGTCTTCGAGCCCATCCGGATTCCCGGCGAACGTGGCCAAAGTGTCGAGGAAGAGGGGCTCGAAGGTACCCCCGCCCCCCGCTCCTCCGGCGGCGACCTCCCCAGCCCGGCCGAAGTAGGCGAGGGCGTGCGCGACGGTCTCGGCGTCCGCTCCCCCCACTGCGGCGAAGCATCCGACCACCGCGGTCGAGGCGCAGCCGCTCCCGACGACGCGACCCATTAGAGGGTGCCCGTTGGAGACGGCCAGGGTGCGCTCGCCGTCGCTCACGTAGTCGGTCTCGCCGGTGGCGGCGACGGTGACGCCAAGAGCGCCGGCGGCCTTGCGAGCTGCCTCTTTTGCGTCGCCCGCGAGGCTCTCGACGCCGCGCACCTCGGCGGCGAGGCCCGCGAGGGTGGAGATCTCGCCGGCGTTGCCACAGACGGCTGATATCGCGAGTTCGGAGAGGAGGCGTTCGGCCGTCTGCGTGCGGAACGAGGTCGCTCCGGCGCCGACGGGATCCAGGACCACCGGTATGCCCCGCTCGTTGGCCCTGTTGCCGGCGAGCAGTACGGCCTCCACGAAAGTCGGGTGGAGGGTGCCGATGTTCACGACGAGGGCGGAGGCGAGGCTGACCATCTCCACGACCTCTTCGCGGGCGTGGGCCATGACCGGGAGCGCGCCCGACGAGAGGGTCGTGTTGGCGACGAGGTTGACCGTCACGTAGTTGGTCAGGTGGTGGACGAGCGGCTTCTGCGAGGAGATCTCAAGCAGAGCTTCTTCGGCCTTCATTTTTCGACTCCTTCCAGGACGCTGCCAAGAGCGTGGACCGGCCCGGCGCCTTTCCCTATCTCCCCAAGGCCGTACTGCACTGCCTCCGAGGCGATCACGTGCGCCCGCCGCGCGGCCTCCACCGGACCGAAGCCGTGCGCCAGGAAGCTCGCGAGCGACGAAGAGTAGGTGCACCCGGCCCCGTGGGTGTTCTCCGAGGGGTAGACGGGACCTTCGATCCTGACGAAATCCTCCCCGTCGTAGAGTAAGTCGGCCCCCGAAGAGGTGTGCCCGCCGGTGATGATCACGACCTCGGGCCCCAGTGCGCGCAGCGTCACCGCGCAATCCTCCATGCGGTCCTCGTCCACCTCCTCCCCCACGAGGGCGAAGGCCTCGTCGACGTTCGGGGTTATGACCGTGGCGAGCGGAAAAAGCCCGTTCTTGTAGACATCCACGGCGTCCGGCTCCAAGAGCACCGCCCCGCTCTCGGCTACCATCACCGGGTCCACGACCACGTTCGGGAGCCGCAGGCGCTCCACGCTCTCGGCGACGGCGGAGATGATGCCCGCGTTGAAGAGCATCCCGGTCTTTACCGCGTCGGCCCCGATGTCAGAGACGATGGCCTCTATCTGCTCCACCGCGACCTGCGGGGGGAAGGCGTGGATGTCGGTGACGCCCACGGTGTTCTGGGCGGTGGTGGCGACGATAGCGGTCGTCCCGTAGACGCCGCAGCGCAGGAACGCCTTGAGATCCGCCTGGATGCCGGCCCCCGCCCCGGAGTCGCTCGTAGCTATGCTCATTACCCGTTTCATGTTTCCTCCTGGCTCTCCGGCAGGTACTCGTTCGTCATCACCTCGTCCACCTCGACCGGCCCGGGGAGCACGCCGTTCTCGACGGCCCAGTCCACGTAGGCGCTCCATTCCTCGGGGTCCTGGTATCCGATGCGCTCCGCTTCGAAGAGGGGCACCGTCAGCCCGACCGTCTCCTCGGCGACCTCGGGGTCGAGCTCCTCGTTGGCCGCTAGCAGGGCGTCGCGGGCGGCCTCGGGGTTCTCAAGGGCGTAGCGGTGGCCCTCGACGAGCGCGCCGACGAAGCGCCGGACGAGGTCGGGGTTCTCTTCGGCGTAGGACCCGCTCGTCGCCACGACCAGCTCGTTGTAGTTCGGGACGCCGACTTCGGGGAGACGGATCACGTTGGTCTCGAATCCCTCCTGGGCGAGCTCGACAGCTTCGATATTCCAGTAGGCGTCGACCACCGCATCCACCCTCTCCGAGGTCAGGGCCGGGCGCAGGTCCAGGCCGACGTTGATCTTCTCAACGGACGACGGGTCTTCCCCGGCCTCGCGCAGCACAGTATCCAGCACCGCCGACCCGAAAGACTGCCCGGCATACCCAACCTTCTTCCCGGCCAGGTCCTCGGGGGCCGTAATCCCCGCCTCCTCCAGGCTGATAATGGAGTTCAGAGGCTCCTGCATGATAGCCATGACCGACCTGACCGGCACGTCGCGCGCGGCGGCGTTCGTCATCTCGTTCTCATAAGAGATACCGAACTCGCTCTGTCCGGCGGCCACGAGCTGCAACACGGCGGTCGGGTCGGAGGGCTGTTGGATCTCCACCTCCAGGCCCGCATCCTCGAAGAACCCCTCGGCTTGCGCAGCCCGCGAGCGCGACCAGCAGGAGAACGGCGAGCAGGGCGAGCGAGAGGAAGCGCCGGAGAAAAAGTCTTCGGGGTAAACGTTCGAGGAGGTGCGCGAGGCTCTGCATATCCACTCCCTTCCGGTGGGATTACCCACGTCAGGTTCCAAGCGTCTCGGCCGTGGCCGACTCTCAGCCGCCCCGAGGGGATCCCCGGGGAAACTCCGCCGTGTTTTCGTTGTGCCAACTATAACAGAGAGCTCTACCGGTCGCGCACGAGGGTCCAGGGGGCGGCGAGGCGCTGGAGGAGGGCAACAAGGAGGAAGAGCGAGACGCCCATGACGGAGAGCAGGGAGATCTCCGCGAAGAGGCGCGGTATCTCGAACTGGGCTTTGTCCTGGATCATGAGAAATCCCAGCCCCTCGCTCGAACCGACCCACTCGCCGACGACGGCCCCGATAACGCAGTACGTCACCGCCAGCCGCACCCCACCGAAGAGGAAAGGCAAAGCCCCCGGCGCCTCTACCATAAAGAAGATTCGCCACCTCGTCGCCCCGAACGAGCGCATGAGACGGACGAGGTCGGGGTCGGTCGCACGCAACCCGTCCACCGTCGCGACGGTGACCGGGAAGAAGCAGAAAAGGGTGACGACGAGGACCTTGGGTAGCTGTCCGTAGCCGAGCCAGGTGACGAGGATCGGGGCTATGGCGACGGTGGGAAGGGTCTGGGAGACGACGAGCCAGGGGTAGAGCGAGCGTTCGGCGAGCGCCGAACGGTTTATGAGGAGCCCCGAGAGCGCGCCCGCGGCTACCGCCACGAGGAACCCCAGAACCGCCTCGCCCGCCGTGGGACCGGCGTGCCTCAGCAACAGGTCGCGCGACTCCCAGAACGCCCCGGCGATGTCCGAGGGCCCGGGCAGGAGGAAGGCCGGCACACCGAAGAGGCGCACGAGAGCCTCCCACACCACGAGGACCAGCAGGGCGACCAGGGCCGCCGGCAGAGCCGCTGGCAGCGCCCGCTTCAAGGCGTCGCCACCCCCAGGGCTTCGAGAAGGCGCCCCTTGAGCCGGGCGAACTCTCCGGTCGTCTCCATCTCCATCGTGCGGGGGCGTTCGAGGTCCACGGTCAGGTCGAGGGCGACGCGGGCGGGTCTGTGGGAGAGGACGACGACGCGGTCGGCGAGCAGGAGCGCCTCGTCTACGTCGTGGGTGACGAGAACGATGGTGGCGGCGAGCTCGTCGCGGACGCCGAGGAGCCAGCCCTGCAGGTCGCGGCGGGTGAGCGCGTCGAGGGCGCCGAAGGGCTCGTCGAGTAGGAGCGTGTCGCGGCCGAGCAAGGCAGTCCTCAAGAGCGCGACGCGTGAGCGCATCCCACCCGAGAGCGCCGCCGGGGGAACGCGCGCGAACTCGTCGAGCCCGAAACGTTCGAGCGCCGCCAGCGCCTCTTTGCGCGCCGCCCTCCTGGGAGTTCCGGTCGCTTCGAGGCCCAGAGAGACGTTGGCGACGACGCTACGCCAGGGGAGGAGCAGGTCGCTCTGGGGCATGTAGGCGACGAGGCCGGGACGCCCAAGAGGAGCGCCGTCCTTCTCGACGGCGCCCTCGTCTGGGGTTTCGAGGCCCGCGAGCAGGGCCAGGAGCGTCGACTTGCCCGCCCCCGAGGGTCCGATGAGCGCAACGAAGGTCCCCGGCTCGACCACGAGGTCCACCCCATCGAGGATCCGGACGTTGCCTTTCGTTACCGAGATCCCACGGGCGGCGAGCTTCGGACCGGCATCCGCGCGAGGAGCGCCCTTCGCATGGCCAGTACGGTCTCCGGTGTTGCCGGTCGCATGACGATGCACCTCTCTCAGCCTCCTCCGGGCGTGCTCCGGGACAGAAGGCGAAGGTGCGAAGGCGTATCCGGGGCTCGCCCAAGGTACCGCTGGTTGGTATTGGTCGGGTGCTTCATCTCTCCCTCCGCCGGCATTACCCGGATCAGGTTTAACGGGTCGGCGTCCGGCTCGCTCTCGCGAGCCCGTCACCCTCTCAGCCTCCCGGCTCCCCGGTTGCTCTCTTGCACCTAATGTAACCCGGTCGCGTCCTACGCACAACCACCCCCGGCAGTTCCGGAGACCATCAACAGCCCGAGCACGGTGGTGGCGGCGGTGATCTCGCCGCCGTAAACCCTCCTCACCGCCTCCGAGAGCGGCATCTCGACCACCGAGACGAACTCCGTCGGCTCGGGCCGCGGCCCCGGGGACGCGCGCACGGCCCGGCACCGGAACAGGTAACACACCTCCGTCGCCCGTCCGGGACTGGTATGCACCGATACCAGGCGCGAAAGATCCTCCGCCCGGTACCCGGTCTCCTCGAAGAGCTCCCTACCCACGGCCTCCCTCGGGTCCTCCCCTCTCTCCACGCCTCCGCCCGGCAGTTCCAGGGTGAACCCCTCGACCGGCTGGCGCCACTGGCGTACGAGCACCACGTCGCCCTCCTCCGTCACCGGCACCACCGCCGCGAACCCCGCGCTCTCCAGGACCCCGTACTCGATCTCCGCCCCATCTGGCAGCCTCGCTTCGTCCACCCGGAAAGAGCACCACGGGCTCTCGTAGAGGTACTCCCGCCCGAGCGTCCGCCATCGCCCGCTATCTTCAGGGTAAGCCATGAGGAGATTATAGAAGTCTGAATCCACCCCGCTTTGGGTACAATGCCGGCGTGGGCGTAACGATCCTCAACAGGGGAGACAGCGGGATCGTGGGTGCGAGCCTCTTCGTACCGTCCCCGGCTCGGAAGCTCTACGACGTCGTGCTCGACGTGCGCAACTTCCCGAGTTGGGCGCCCGGGGTGCGTAGCGTCGAGGTTTTGAAGGGTCCGGTGGGCCCGGGCATGGTCACGGAGTGGGAGGTCTCCGTTCTGGGGATCCGGCGAAGAATCTCCAGCGTCCTCGTGGAGGCCGAAGACCCGAAGTTCTTGTGCTGGACCTATGAAGGCGCGATCTCGGGCTACGGCGAGTGCGTTATACAGAACCTGGGCCACGGCGCGCTCGCCGAGTTCAGGACGCAACTACGCCCTGCGGAACCAGCCCTCCAGGGGCTCGCCCGTACCTTTCTCGCCAGGAACGCAGCTCGCATCCATCTCAAGCGCTGCCTCGCCCGGCTCGGGCAGATCGTCTCGGGGAACGGCGACGCGGTCAGGGTGGGCCCGCCGGTAGTTAGCCATCAGCCGTCGGCTTACACCCAAAAAGGCGAACGCCGGTAGCGCGGGACGTAGCCGATCTCGTCATATCGCCTCGCTACCGACCTTCGCCTCCGCACCCCTGCTGATAGCTGAAAGCTGACGGCTGACAGCTTTTATTACTCGAAGTAGTTGGTGGCCTTGGCGATGTAGCTCTCCTGGTCCTCGGGGACCTCGTCCTCGGGGTAGATCGCCTCGACCGGACACTCCGGCTCGCAGGCGCCGCAGTCGATGCACTCTTCCGGGTTGATCATGAAATGGTCACCGGCGTCGTAGATGCAGTCGACCGGGCACACCTCTACACAGGACTGGTCCTTCGTGCCGATGCACGGCTCCGTTATAACGTAGGTCACTGTCGTTCCTCCTCTCGGTACTCCTCACTGTTCTCGTAAACGCTTTATATCAACCGGAGTACGGCCCCAACACCCACCGTTGACTGCCATCATGGCAGGCCATGACCGGGGTCATGATCGCGTGTGATCCAGGTCAAATACAGTTCTTACCGCGAACGGTTCTCAGGTACGGTCGCGCAGCTCGGCTGGTTTGAGGATGGTTACGGTCTTTCCGCCGAGGTCGAGGATGCCCTCCCGGGCGAGCCTGCTCAGGGAGCGCGAGAGGGCTTCGCGGGAGATACCGGTCGCCTCGGCCATCTCCTGGCGCGAGAGCGAGGGCCGGAAGACAACGCCTCTCTTGGTAACCCGGCCCTCTTCGGTCGCGAGGTCGAGGAGCATCCGGGCCACCCTCTGGGGGGCGCTGTGGAAGACGAGGTCGCCGACGAGGTCCTCGAGCTCGCGGGTCCGGGCGGCGAGCGCCCGGGCGAGACGTAAGGAGGCCTCGGGATACGAGGCCATCAGGTTCACGAGCTCGTCGCGGAAGACGGCGTAGAGCACGCAGTCGGTGAGGGCGGTCGCGCCCTGGCTCTGGGGTTTGCCTTCGAGAGCCGAGGCGAGGCCGAGGACGGAGCCGTCGCCGACGACGCCCAGGATCTGGTCGCGAGCCTTCTGTCCGCCGGAGGAGCGGTAGAGCTTCGCTCTTCCTTCGCGCATGAAGTAAACCGCACCCGAGGGCTCACCCTCTCTGTACAGGGCGGTGCCCGCCCCGATCTCCAGGACCTCCGACGCTATCGCCAGGGCTTGAAAGAAACCCTCGTCCAGCCCGGCCAGCAGCTCGAACTCCTGCAGCCCCTCCAGCTTCGTCAGGTGCTCGACAGCCCTGCACCGCGCACCCGGCAGCCGCGCCCAGGACGGCGGCGCGTTCTCACCGTACACCGCTCGTCACCCCTTCCGATACCAAACAAGTCACGACCCCTTTATACGCGAAGTGATTAGAGTTTGCAGGTAAAGATCTATCAGCCGACGACTTTCGGCTGTCTGCTTCTTGATCCACGTCGAAGCGCAGCCCACTGTAGACTACCGAAATCGGTTTCGGAAGAAAGCCCGGGAACCGGCGGAAGAGGACGGTTGGAGAGACAAACGCTGATTGCCAGCGTCTAGAGAAGGAGCTTTTATGTTGCGAGGAAAGGTCGTCATGGTTACCGGCGCCAGCCGGGGGCTCGGTAGGGCCCTCGCGCTCGCCTTCGCGCGGGAGGGGGCGAGTTTGGTGATCAACTCTCGCAGCGAGGACTCTTTGGGGCCGGTCGCCGGGGAGGCCGAAGAAATGGGCGCGGAGGTCCTGGCGATCCCGGCGGACGTGTCGGTGGAGGCGGACATGGAGGGGCTCGTGGACGAGTCGGTCCGGCGCTTCGGCAGGATAGACGTGCTCGTCAACAACGCGGGCATCTTGGGCCCCAGGGTGGCGATAGAAGAGTACCCCGAGGACGAGTGGCGGCGAGTTCTGGACGCCAACCTCACCGCGCCTTTCTTGCTTGCCAAGGCAACCATACCCTACATACCCGAAGGTGGGTCCATCATCAATATGACCAGCGGCGTGAGCGTCGAGGGCCGAGCCGAGTGGGGGGCCTACTCGGTCAGCAAGTTCGGCGTGGAGGGGCTCACCCAGATCCTGGCCGCCGAGCTAAGAGACCGCGGCATCCGCGTAAACTCCGTCGATCCCGGCGGCATGCGCACCGAGATGCGCGCCGCCGCTTACCCCGACGAAGACCCGATGAGCCGCATAACCCCCGAGGAGAACACCGCCGTCTTCTTGTACCTGGCGTCGGACGAGTCGAGGGAAGTCACCGGAGAGCGCTTCAAGGCGCAAGAATTTCAGCCGGCCGGCTGACGAGGGCTCTCGTCGCAATATCTATCGGCGCGCGCTCTTAGCGGTCTCCGAAGTCGGCGGTCCACATCGTCGCCCTGCCACCCTTGTATTCACCGGAGCTGGCGCCGATGCCGATCTCGCGAAAGTCCTTTTCGACTCCTACGACGGCAACCACCGCCAGCATCGTCGCCGTCAGGGCGGTCGCTACATACTTCAGTACCATTCCGGTTCCCCTCTACACTAGCAACGATCGTATTCTACGATAACGGTGCGACGCACTTTAGCGAACCGGTTTTCTAACGGTCTCGCCGGCGTTCCAACGGCCGTGATTACCGTCGGCGTCGTGACCGAAAACATTATCGGTGTATCCGAGACCGCGCCGATCCACTCCGTACTTCGAGCACGCTCTCTTGTCGGTAAGCGGGCGGGAAAACCCTGGCGAAGAGCAGGGGTAGCCGGTGGGGAGACTCTATTTGTTGATAGATCTTATGAAGGTGACTATGAAGACGGCGGAGACTAGCATGAGGCCGCCGGCGGCGATGAGGCCGAGGCCGACGAAGACGATGGTGCCCGCGCTCGCCTGGCCCCAGGCGTCGGTAGCCCAGACGAAGGCGAAGAGCGAGGCGAAGAAGGTCAGGAGGATCAGGATCATGCCACCAGGGAGGTCCCGAATCTGGATGGCCGTCTTCTCGACGACGTAGGGCAGGCGTCCCTTGGGGTAGCCGGTCCTGTACACGCTGTCGTGTACGCCCCGGAACTCGGCCTCGCCCGCCAGCCCGACGACCCGCGAGAGATAGTAGGCCTCCCTCGGGGATTTGCCCAGCCTGAGCATCTCCAGGTAGTTGCGCCTGTAGAGTTCCACCGCTCCTGAGTGAGGGGAGGCGAGCTGCTTCAGGAAGGCGTGGGTATCGAGGCGCGAGGTGTAGCGGCGGATCTCATCGCGCGAGGCGCGCCCCGGGCCGTCGCCGCGGCGGCGCATGATCTCCGCGACCTCCATAAAGAACATCTCGCGGGAGAACTCCAACGCGCTCTGGCGCTCACGGCGCCTCGAAGAGATTTCCGTGCGGATGCCGCGCGCGCGGTACTCCTCGCGCCGCAGGCGGTAGACGTGCTCCTGGTAGAAGTCCCGCTCGGGGATTTCCGTGGAGGAGTCGCGCAGCCGATAGGCCTCATCGAGCGTCTTTGGAATCCTTTTCTCTTCCATAATCCTTGGTTTACCCTGAACTCCTGCCCGCCTACCTATCCTAGGGATGAAAATATACCACGCACGACCTCTCACATAACCCCTAGCCCCGTCCCTCAAGCTCCTGCCTGGCGTCCTCGCCGCCCGGCTCCCACAGGGCATAGAAGATGCCCCCACCACGCACGCGCACGTCCAGGTGCCCGCCCTCAGCCAGCTCTTTCAGCATCTCGTCCGCCTCCGCCACCGTAAGCGAAGTCTCCATCGCCGCCCGTGCCGGCGTCAACTCCCCGTGCTCGCGCAGGGCCCCAAGAAGCTCGCGCTCCTTGCTGTTCGCACCCGAAAGCTCCGGGCGATCCTCCGAGGTGCCCGCGATTCCTCTCACCAGCAGACCGAAGGCCGGGAAGATCATCCACCCAAAAGTAAAGATGAGCCACCAGAGCCACGGGACCAGCGTGAGTACCGAGAC
>JAIVIG010000070.1:0-1919 GCA_020200675.1 Actinomycetota bacterium | reverse complement strand
CCCCGCCGTGTCGGTGCCCGTGACGGCGGCGTTCGGGGTCGTAGTCTGGTCTCTTCTCCACAGGCCTCATCCCTGCCGCAAATATAACAGCAACCCGCGGACCGAACCACTGTATATATTGCGTATACGAGCGAACGACACGAAACCAGGGTGCTATCCTCCCGGAAAGAGGGATGGAGGACTCGCACGGTATGGATAAAGACGAACGCATAGAGGGCTCGAAGAACGAGCTCCTTGACGAGTTGAAGGAATTCTTGGGGATGCCCTCTGTTTCGGCCAGGGCCGGCGACGAAGGCAGCTTCCGCGGGTGCGCCGAGTGGGTGCTCTCGAAGCTCGAAGAGGCCGGCGCCGAGGCCCGGTTGATGGAGACCGACGGGCATCCGGTCGTCTACGCGGAGATCGGGGCCGGCGATAGTACCCTCCTCTCCTATGGTCACTACGACGTGCAACCACCCGAGCCTTTGGAGTTGTGGGAGAGCGATCCCTTCGTGCCGGAGGTGAGGGACGGCGTACTCTTCGCCCGCGGTGTGGCTGACGACAAGGGCGACGTGATGGCCCGCATCCAGGCTCTCAGGCTCTATACGCAAGAACACGGTCCTCTGCCCTTCAAGCTGAAGTTCCTCATCGAGGGCGAGGAGGAGGTCGGGAGCCCGTCGCTACCCGCCTTTGTTCGCCAAAACGAGGAGCTCCTCTCCGCGGACGCTTGTTTGTGGGAGGGGTCGATGAAGGACGACGCGGGGCGGCCCATGATCTTCTGCGGCACCAAGGGCATGCTCTACATCGAGCTGCGCGCGAGGGGCGCCTCCCACGACCTGCACAGCATGTACGGTGGCATAGCCCCGAACCCGGCCTGGCGGCTCGTGCAGGCGCTGCGCACGATCAAAGACGAGAACGGGGAGATCACGCTAGACGGCCTCGAAGAGCTGGTCTCACCCCCCTCCAAGGAGGACCTCGAAGCGATAGAGAAGATCCTCTTTAACGAAACCGCCCTCAGAGCGTCCTGGGGCGTGGACTCCTTCGACCGCGGGCTTACCGGCAGAGAAGCCCTGAAGGAGATGCTCCTCCGGCCCACGGCGAATATCGCCGGCATCGAGTCCGGCTACACGGGACCCGGCTCGAAGACCATCGTCCCCTCCGAGGCGTTCGTGAAGATGGATTTCCGGCTCGTCGCCGGCCAGAGCCCCGGTCCGGTGCTGGACCTCTTGCGCGAGCACCTCGCAAGGCGCGGCTTCTCCGACGTCGAGGTAGTGGACCTGCACGGGGTCGAGGCGGCGAAGACGCCGGTAGATTCGCCGCTGGTCCGCACGGCCGTCGACACGTGGCGAGAGGTCGGCGCGAGCGAGGCGGTCGTCTACCCGACCATCGGGGGGAGTGGGCCGACCTCGCTCGTCGCGACGGAGCTGGGCATCCCGACCATCATGACCGGGGCGGTGGCGAATGTCGAGAGCCGCATCCACGCGCCGAACGAATCGGCCCGGCTCGACGACTACTTCGAGTCTATCGGGTACTTCGCCCGCTTCTTCGAGAGGTTCGCCAATTGACGGAAGAAACCCACAAAGGACTCGACCTCCCGGAGCGCGTCCGGCGGAGCCTGGCGGAGGCCGTCGCCTCGCACGGCGCGCAGGCGCGCGCGATCGCCGTCGGGGAGAGCGGTTCCATGCGCCCACCACAAGGCCACGTCGTCGTCGCCGCGACTCAGGAGGAGATAGACGCCGTCCGCGGACCGGTCAGGATCCTGCGTCGCCTAGAGTTCTATAAGACCCACTACGGTCCCGTCGTCCGCCTCGCCCTCTCGGTCTACCCGCAGAGCGGCGGCGAGCCCCTCAGCGCCGGCTCCCTCCTGAACGTGAGCCAGGCCAGCGGCGATGCCGCCCTCGCCGGCCTGGGCCGCCAGAAGATACTCTACACGCACTTCTACT
>JAIVIG010000343.1 GCA_020200675.1 Actinomycetota bacterium | reverse complement strand
CGTCTCTTCTTCGGTCTCTTTTATGCGCTCGACGGAGAAGTCTGCTTTCCCGGCCAGCTCTTCTGCGTCTTCTTGCGGGATCTCACCGAGGCGGGCGCGGGCGCGGCAGACGGCGATCTCGACCCGGAGCCAGGCGCGGAACTTCGCCTCCTCGTTCCAGAGGGCCCCCATCTCGGGGAGGGTGTAGCGTTCGATCACGGGCTGCTCCCACCGAGTCTCTCCGCGAGGTCGGGGTCGGAGAGGGCGAGGATCTGGGCGGCCAGAACCGCGGCGTTCACAGCGCCGTTCACGGCGACGGTCGCGACCGGCACCCCGGAGGGCATCTGCACCGTCGAGAGCAGGGAGTCGAAACCGTTGAGTGGGCCGGCTGCCACCGGGATGCCGATGACCGGCAGGTCGGTGCGGGCTGCGACGGCGCCGGCCAAATGAGCGGCCATGCCGGCGGCGCAGATAATTACTTTGAGGCCGCGTTCGCGGGCGGTTCCGGCGTACTCGGAGACGCCTTCGGGGTCGCGGTGGGCGGAGCGGACTTCGATCTCGTGCTCTATGCCGAGCTCTTCGAGGCGGGTGGTGCATCTTTCGAGGACGGGCATGTCCGATTTGCTACCTACAAGTATCCCGACCACAGGCGTCAAAGGTCCTCCATCTCCAGTGCCTCGAGGGCTATGTCGGTCCGGTACTGCATACCGGGGAAGTCTATAAGCTCGACGGCCGCGTAGGCTCGGGCGCGGGCCTCCATGATCGAGTCACCCGTGCCGACCACGTTGAGGACGCGTCCGCCGGAGGTGTAGAAGGAGCCGTCCTCTTCCAGGCGGGTGGCGGCGTGGTAGACACGGACGCCCGCCATCCCGGCGACCTCGTCGAGGCCCAGGATCTTGTCTCCCTCCGAGGACGACTCGGGGTAGCCCTCCGAGGCGAGCACCACGCACACCGCCCTCTCCGGGGACCAGGAGATCTCACGCCCCCCGAGGCTCTCCTCCGCGCACGCCGCCATGAGCTCCAGGAGGTCCGTCTCCATCCTGGGCAACAGGGCCTGGGTCTCTGGGTCCCCGAAGCGGCAGTTGAACTCCAGCGCTTTCGGACCCTCCGGCGTAACCATGACGCCGGCGTACAGGAGCCCGGTGTACCGCGCGCCGATGAGGGCTAGCTGGTGCACCGTGGGGGTTATGATCTCCTCGAGTATCGTCGCGTAGGTGACGGCATCCATCCACATGGTCGGGGAGTACGCCCCCATACCGCCGGTGTTCGGCCCCTCGTCGCCGTCGTAGATCCGCTTGTAGTCCTGGGCGGGGACGAACGGCAGGATGTTCCTCCCGTCGGTGAGCGCGAAGACCGAGGCCTCCCTGCCCGTCAGGTACTCCTCGACGATCAGACGCTCCCCCGCCGCCCCGAATGCCCCGGCGAAGGCGGCGTGCACGGCTTCCTCCGCCTCCTCGTACGAGCCCGCTACCATAACGCCCTTACCCGCCGCCAGACCATCCACCTTGACGACTACCGGGTAACCGTCCGGTGGGAGCGAGCGGAGGTAGGCAAGCGCCGCGGCTTGCCGGTCGAAGGCCTCGGAGTGGGCAGCGGGGACGCCGGCGTGGCGCATGACCTCCTTGGCGAAGACCTTCGAGCCCTCGATGCGGGCGGCGGCGCGCGAGGGACCGAAGACCTTCAGGCCCTCCTCCCAGAAGGCCTCTGCTATACCACTGACGAGGGGCATCTCGGGACCCACGACCGTGAGGTCGATGCCGGCGACCCTCGCGAAGTTTCGCAAGGCGATCAAATCATCCGCGGGTATGTCCACGAGCTCTGCGAGCCCTCCCATCCCGGGGTTGCCGGGGGCAGCGAAGATCTCCTCCGCCAGCGGACTTTGGGCCAGGGCTTCGACCAGCGCGTGCTCGCGCCCGCCGCTTCCCACCACGAGCACGCGCACGGCTCTAGCCCTTTACCCTCTCGACTATCGCCTGGTCCCGCTCGGGGCCGACGCTGATCATGCGCAGCGGCGCTCCGAGCTCGGCCTCGACGAAGCCAACGAAGTCCCGAGCCTCCCCGGGCAGCTCCTCCCGCCTGCGACACCCCGTGACGTCCACGTCCCAACCGGGGAACGACTCGTGGACCGGGCGGGCGTGATGCAGGTCGGTCTGGTTCATCGGGAAGTCTTCTATCCGCTTACCGTCGATCTCGTACCCCACGCACACCTTTACCTCCTCGACCGCCGAGAGCACGTCGAGCATCGTGAGGGCGAGGCCGTTGATCCCGTTCAGAGAAGCCGAGAACTTGACCGCCACGAGATCCAGCCACCCGCACCGCCTCGGACGCCCGGTGGTCGCCCCATACTCGTTGCCGACCCGCCGCAAGGTCTCCCCGGTCTCGTCGAAGAGCTCCGTCGGGAACGGCCCGTCCCCGACCCGGGTGGTGTACGCCTTGGTCACCCCGATCACCTCTCCCAACGACGTCGGCGGTATCCCCGCCCCCACGCACGCCCCACCCGCCGACGGGTTCGAAGAAGTTACGAACGGATAGGTGCCGAAGTCATTGTCCAAGAGCGTGGCCTGCGCCCCCTCCAGCAGCACCGGCTCCTCCCGGCTCAGGGCGCCCCGCAAGAGCCCCCCGGTGTCGGCGACCATCGGCCCCAGCAGGTCGCAGAAAGAGAGGAGGTACGAGATGAGATCGTCGGCGGTGTACGGCTCCTCGCCGTAGACGTTGACGATGGCCGAGTTCTTCTCACGCAGGGCAGCTTCGAGCTTCTGGCGCAGGATCCCCTCGTCGAAGACGTCCTGCACCCGGACGCCGACGCGTGCGATCTTGTCTTCGTAAGTGGGACCGATGCCGCGGTTGGTCGTCCCGATCTTGGACTTCCCGAGCGCCTTCTCGCGGTACCCGTCCAGCCGGATGTGGTACGGCAGAATAAGGTGGGCCCGCCCGTCCACTTTGAGGCGCCCCCTCACCTCGATCCCGCGGCTCTCCAGCTCCTCGACCTCTTCCGCCAGGACCTCCGGGTTGACGACGACCCCGTTGCCGATGGTGCATACCACGCCCGCGCGCACTATCCCCGAAGGGATCAAATGCACCACGAACTCCTCTTTACCGACCCGTATGGTGTGCCCCGCGTTGTTCCCGCCCGAGTAACGGGCCACGTACCTGGCGTCCGCCGCCAGAGCATCACAGACCCGCCCCTTACCCTCGTCCCCCCAGGCCAGCCCCAAAATAACCGTCGCGCTCACGCGCCTACCTCGATGGTTCGGTATCCGGGTAAGGCAAATCGGTGAGAAAAGCGTGCAATACGTCGTGGGGCTTCACGTCCTTGCGACACTACCGCAATGTAACATAGAAAGAGCGCGTTTTGAATTCGTGTTAAACGCCCTCCGGCAAACGTTCCGAGAACGGTAAAACAGCGCCACTTCGAACGGTGAACAAGCACCGGGTTTTGAAACCAAAGAGGCACTTGCAAGAGCCCACTCGAATAGAAACTCCGGCGTTTCCAGAACGGTCGTTCTCGAGAAGAGATAGCCTGCCGCTAAGCCAGCATTGCCCGAGAATTTCAGCTCTCAGCAGCTCGCCGGTAGCGAGGCATTTTCGTCCGGGCAGAGGAGAGGGCTGCGATTGCGCTAAATCATACTTTTGGGCGGCCAAGTTCCTACCTCCGTAGGATGCGCGGCCGAGATTGGCGTAAGACAATCCTGCTCGATGTTCTACAGGGAAGGAGGAAGGAGTAGTCGGTTTTGAGAAGATGCGTATTGATGGTGGCGATGCTGGCGTTAGCGTTGATAGCCTTCGCGCCGCCAGTCCTGGCGCAACCGGACAAAGGAAACTCTATCGTCGTGGACCCGCCCGACGTCTTCGCTAGCTGCGACCACCCGCCGCCCGAGTACCGCGAACTTTGTCTGGAGAAGGGCTTTACGCCCATCGAGCCCCCGGAACGGACGCCCGAGGAGGAGGCCGCTATTGAAGCTGCGGCCAAAGCCCAGGCTGAAGAGAAGGCCGCGAGAGTCAAGGCCGGGACCGGGAGGAAGACGACCAAGGAGATGGCCGAAGAGAAGGCGGCTGCTGGCAAGAAGAAAGCCCAGCTGCCGAGTACCGGCGGCATCCCTACTGGCGTTGCGGCGCTCGCGGGGCTGGGCTCCCTGCTCGTCGTCGGGCTCCTGGTCCGCAGGAGAATCTTCCGGTAGATGATCAGCGGAGCCGCGCGACCGGGGGGAGGTGGTCGGTGGGAAAACTGGCGCTGAGGGTGTTCCTGTCCCTAGCCCTGTCGCTGCTGGCGGCCTTGGCCTTGCTCGTGGGGTGCTCGGCGCCAGACCAGCAGCAGGATCCCGAGGTAGAAGAAAACCCCGGGCCGCCCGGGGGAGTTTCGGAGGGCGGCCAGATCGAGCTGCCCGAGCCCGAGGTGGTGAACGGCGGCCCGAGCCGTGGAGCACCGCCCCCCGTATGGCTGGTGGCCGGCGGCGAGGTAGTGCAGGCGAGCTACGGTGCGTACTGTATTGGAGACATGTGCATGGGCGAGGAGCCGTCGCGGGAATCGGGCGACGTGGCAACCGCGGAGGTCCCGGCCGGCGAGGGGGTGCTCGTGGTCGTAGGAAGCGACAGGACCGTCGAGCTCTCAGCCGGGGTGGTGGGCTGGGATGAGGCGCCGGACGTCTCCACCGGCGGCGGCGGCGTATTCACCAAGTCCGGCATCCCTTACTTCATGAACGTCCTCGACGCCAGACTTGTGCCCGAAGGGGAAGGACCGGTGGTGGAACCTGCGCCCGGCGCAGAGAGAGACCAGAACACCAGTCTGACCGTTTTCGAGCTCGCGTCTACCGGCAACCCGGGGGACCGGCAGCTCTCCGTTTTCCTGGACACGGGGGACGCCAAGCCCGCCGCCTACCACTGGCGGCTCGACCCCGGAGAGGAGGGCGAGAACCCGCCTCCGGAGCAGAAAGAGTTCCCGGGAGAAGTCGTCGAGGTGGAGAGCGGTCCAGAGACTGAGGAGCTTTCCCCGGAGGAAACCGCCCCGCAAACGTCCTTGCGGAGCGTGGATAAGATACCCTTCGGCGATAATCCATTCAGGATAGAGACTGGAGAAGAGTACCTGTGGGTACTGGTTCGGGATCCCCAGGGTCGCACGCTCGGTTCGGAGACGGGGAAAGCCAAAGGCAAGGCCGGGCAGCTGGAAGTGAGGGTCCTGCTCAAGGTGGACCCCGAGACCCGGCAAGTTCTCTCTATCGTAGATGAACCCACCTTTGGCGGCGCCCTGGAGGTCGGGGCAGGTGCGGTGTGGCTCGCAAGCAGCGATGAGAGTAGCGTAGTGCGCGTGGACCCGGAGACCGAGGCCGTTCTGACGACCCGGATCGGCAGCAGGCTCAACGAGATAGTGGCCACGGAGGATGGCATCTGGATCACGGTGACCGACGATACGCAGAGCGGCCGGGTGGTGAGGCTCGACCCCGAAACAGGCGAGATAATCGCGGAGATCGAGACCCCCGGCATCGCCGAGAGCATAGCGGTGGACAAAGAAACGGGAGACGTCTGGGCGGTGAGCCTGGACCAGACGCAGGGCAGGATCGACTACGAGAACAATCAGCTCGTGAGAATAGACCCTACGACGAACGAGATCTCGGAGAGGTTCAAGGTCGAGGGCGGCGCGTCGAGCGTGGCGGCAGCCGAAGGCGGGACGGTGTGGGTGAACACAGGCGTGGGCCGCGAGCAGGCTATGGCGAAGATAAACCCCCAAAGCAGGGAGATTGAGAGCGTCGTTACCCTCGATCGGGGTTCCGGTAATCGGGGTAGTCCGGAGATCGAGGCTGGCTCCCTCTGGATGGTTGCGCCCGCGGGACCGGGTCCACCTGCCGTTACCAGCATCGAGGATCTGGGCCAGTACGAGACGGAAGACCTCGCAGTCGGAGAAGGCGCCATCTGGGTGGTAGGCGCCGGCACCCCGTACGAGAGCGGCACGCTCACGCGCATCACACCGCAATAACGCAGTCGGCGTTCTCCTGTGCCATCCCGGCCCTTTGGACGGGGTTGAGGCGTAAAGACCGCGGCGAACTTCCGGCAATTCTGGGCATCGGCAGTTCGCCGGTGACGAGGTGTTGTCAAGATTGAGATGGGTGTCCTGCATTGGTTCGTCGTGAGACCAGGATCATACTTTAGGCCGTCCGAAACCCTCCGTTAGTAGGATGTGGCACGATAAGCATAGTGAGAAGATGCACCCGATGCCGCCGGTTAGCTTTAACGAGAGAGGAGGATTCGAATGCCGAAGAAGTTGGCGACTACGCTGGTAGTGTTGGCGATGTTGCTGATGGTCCCCGTCCCAGCCCTGACGCAAGAAGAACTCGAGGGTGGCAGCGTTCTCGTCGAAGGCGACATCGTCCTCGACTGCGCGGTGTTCTTCGACGCCTTCGAGCGGTTCCAGAACGATCCGCCAGACACTCGGAATGAGCAACGCGATTTCGAGGAGGCCCAAGGGTACGTGCAGCTTTGTACGGAGAGAGGCGTAGTGCCCCCCTTCGACGAGTCGGCGGAAGTAGACCGGCAGAACGCCCCTACGCCCTCGTCAGGTGGTAGCGACGGTAGCGGTGAGCAGGCCCAAGCTGCTCCCGCTCGACCTCGGGTCGACAACAAAGCCAAGCAGCTTCCCGTGACGGGCGGCGTTTCGCCGCTGGTTGCGCTGGGCGCCGGGGCGCTCATGCTCGGCAGCGGCCTGCTCGTCCGAAAGATGGTCCGCTAGCGGCGACGGTACCATCCAAAGACGAAGTAGATTCTGCTGTCTCCGTCGAGACAGAGGGAGAAAACGTCGTGAAGAGGAGTTCGATGCTGCTGGCGGCGATGCTGGCGTTGCTTATAGGGGCCCTGGTCTCCGCGCCGCCAGTCCTGGCGCAACCGGACAAAGGAAACTCTATCGTCGTGGACCCGCCCGACGTCTTCGCCAGCTGCGACCACCCGCCGCCCGAGTACCGCGAACTTTGTCTGGAGAAGGGCTTTACGCCCGTCGAGCCCCCTAAACGGACGTCCGAGGAGGAGGCCGCTATTGAAGCTGCGGCCAAAGCCCAGGCTGAGGAGAAAGCCGCGAGAGTCAAGGCCGGAATCGGGAAGAAGACGATCAAGGAGATGGCCGAGGAGAAAGCGGCAGCCGGCAAGAAGAAAGCGCGGCTGCCGAGCACCGGCGGCATCCCTACTGGCGTTGCGGCGCTCGCGGGGCTGGGCTCCCTGCTCGTCGTCGGTGCGCTCGCGACCCGCAGGCTCTTCCGGTAGGTCATCGGAGCTGCGCGTGCGGAAGGCCTGGTCTGGTACCGGGGAAGAAGATCCGTGAGCAAGCTGGTGCTAACGGCGTTCCTATATCTAGCCCTGTCGCTGCTGGCAGCCTTGGCCTTGCTCGTTCTAGAGAGAAAGGGATGATTCCGGGCAGCCTGTCAAGAAACGCATCTCCGGGATGCGCGATGACGATGGAGCTCGGGCGTGGCGCCGCCTGAGCCGCCTTCCTCGTCCTCCAGTCACCGTACTCCATAAGCCGCTTGACAGTCTGTCCCGAGGCGACGATAAGGACCATCGATCGAGATTCGGCAACGACGGTACACGCCCGTTTGACCGAAGGTAGCAGCGTATGTACGCTGCAGTTGGCGGACCTCCGTGTCCACGAGGACACACCGAAGGAGAGCAGGATCGCCGACGCGTGAGAGCGAGCCGCGACGGCGGATCCAAATCCGGGCACGGTGGCAAGAGCATCGCTTCGGGGTTGTGGGCTTCGCTCGCGGCCTTCGAGTAGCGGGGCGTATAAGGAAGCAGGGTGAGGAGATTGGGTCGAACGAACGAACGTGGGGCGACCGGCCGGAGAGACGCGACCCCGAGTGGCACGCACGAGGACGGTAAGGGGACTTCGAACCGCGGCTCTTTCTGGCACGGCTTCGCCAACATGGCCAACGTGACCAGCGAGGACGAGGTGGTGATCGTCCGGGGCGTCGGGTGCGAGGTTCAAGACCGTGACGGCCGGTGGTATCTGGACGCGACCGCCGGCCTCTGGTACTGCAACGCGGGCTATGGAAGAGAGGCTATAGCGGAGGCCGTCGAGCGGCAGATGAGGGAGTTGCCGGCCTACTCGACCTTCGGGCTGTACGCTAACGAGCCGGCCCTGGAGCTCTGCGAGCGCGTCTCGCGCCTGTCGCCGCTGGACGACGGCAAGGTCTTTCTCACCTGCAACGGCTCGGACGCCGTAGACACGGCGGCGAAGATGGTCCGGCGCTACTGGAACGAGGTGGGCAAGCCGGAGAAGCAGATCATCATCGGTCGGGATTTCGCGTACCACGGCATGGACGCGTTCGGCACCAGCCTAGCCGGGATCTCGGCCAACGCGGAGGGCTACGGACAACTGGTGCCGAACGTCGCCCGGGTCCCCTACGACTCGGTCGAGGCGCTGGCCGACGAGCTCGAACGCCTGGGGCCGGAGAACGTCGCCGCTTTTATAGGCGAGCCGGTCATAGGGGCCGGAGGAGTCTACCCCCCGCCGGACGACTACTGGACCGGGGTGGCGGAGCTCTGCCGGGAGAACGACGTGCTCCTGATCGCCGACGAGGTCGTCACCGGTTTCGGGCGCCTGGGCCGATGGTTCGGGTGCGAGCGTTACGGTTTCGTGCCGGACCTGCTGGTCTTCGCCAAGGGCGTCACTTCGGGATATCTACCTCTGGGCGGGGTCATCGTGGGTCCGCGGGTGCAAGAGCCTTTCTGGTCGGGGGAAGGCGTAGCCTTCAAGCACGGCTACACCTACTCGGGGCACGCAGCCGCCTGCGCGGCGGCGCTCGCCAACCTCGACGTCCTCGAGGGCGAGGATCTCGTCTCCCGGGTGGCGGCCTTCGAACCGGAGTGGGTCGAGAGCATCTCCTCGCTGGCCGGCCATCCCCTCGTACAGGAGGTGCGCACGGCGGGCTTGCTGGGGGCCGTGGAGATCTCGCAAGAAGAGCTCGAAGCGCGGCCAGGCCTCGTCGAGGAGGTGATCTCCAACATGCGCGAGGAGGGCATCCTGACGCGCTCCCTTCTCGGCACCGCCGTCCACCTCTCCCCGGCGTTCGTCATCACGCGCGAGCAAACCGACGCGCTCGTGGCGGGCCTGTCCCGCGCCCTCGACGCCGCCCGGGAAGACGAAAGTCCCGCCCGCGTAACCCCCGAACGCGGCGGCGACGACCGCCTGGAGTAACGGCAAAACAGCCCGCTCATCGTGCCATTCCCGGTATGAAACCCTGCCACAATGTCTGTGACCCATAGCGCGACAAGCGTTGTCGGGTAAGCCTTCCTTCGCTTTGGTTTGGCCGGAACTTCAGAGGGTCCCATCGATTGTCGGGATGTTTCAGAGCGCTTAATTGCTCGCCTTTATTTCTGCTGATGACAACGGCAATCCAACAAAGTCGCTGTAACGCTTGGCCGCCTCGACAACTCTCTCTTCCGAATCACCGAGTTGTGCGAAGGGGCTAAGCGTTATGTCGATAGAGTTCTTCTTGAGTCTCCGTTTCCAGGTGCCGACGACTTGGCCAGCAACGACGATTGTCGGTAGAAATATGCCGTTTTTGCCTGGGACAATTTTAGGTGCATGTTCTACGGCAAGCACGGCGCCGCGGTCTTTGTAGCCAAGCAGATATTCATCAAAACCTGGAAGTAGGTGGACGCTCGATTCGTCGTGCGCGAAATAGCCTGGGGAGTCTCTCGTCATCCAGTACTCTTTGCCGTTCATCTTTGCTGAAACAAGCCCTGATATTGCTGTCTCGAGTCCTGATCTGGCATCGGTGACCGTCAACCCCGCCCACCGAGCGAAGTCGTGGACGGTTGCTGGCCCATGGCTGGCAAAATAACGTCCGGCGAGCTCGGCGAGTGATTCCTCTCGGGATAACGCTCTAGAGTTGGGCACCCACTCGTCCAACAGCACGAATGTCTGCTGTTTGTCTTGCATCGGACCCAGGCAGATCAGCCCAGTCTGAGATATGTACCACAGGATATGATAACTGCGTTGGTTCTTGGTGCTGATACCCGTGTCCTCCAGCAGTTTCATCATGTCTGGACGAGATAATCGTTTGTTACCTCTCAGCGCGTCATAGAAGAGCTCCTTACAACTCTCCATGATTTCAGCATCGAGTCCCAGTTGCTCCAGCCTTCGCCCATCCTTAGCGATCATGCGTGACGCCGAAAGCTTCAGCATCCACTTGGCATCTTCTGATGGCACAAAATGGATCGTGCCACGCATCGGCCAGGTCCGGACTATCTTTCCGTCAGCTATGGCTCGCTCGATATCCGCCAAGTTCGCGGATCGCAAGCGCAGGCCGATCGCCCACAACGACTGCAGATAATCCTGTGCCTGAATAGCGCCTAGCCATCTCGCCACCTCTTCGGGCTTCTCGAATTTCTCACCGTCGATGCGCTGGTTGAACAGTCGTTGCCGGACAATATCAGTGTCTGTCACTACTTTTCCCGACTATAGCTCGACTCAACAGCCTGATAACCCGGCTCACCCGTAATCCGCGAAGAATTCACGTAGCTTGCCAGCAAAAAGCTCGGGCTCCTCAAGCGGTGCAAAGGGACCACCGCGAGGCCTCTTCTCGTAGCGCTGAACATTGACCGTACGCTCTGCCCATTCTTTGGCGAACTGTATCTCACGTGGGTCCCTAATAGCCTCCGTTGACCGCCTGCAAAGGAAATTGTACCGGCGGCGAGTGCCGCTCCCACCCCCCGATCTGTATCGTGCGCAGGTCCTCCGAGCATATCTTCCGCCAGCTATGCGGGCTCTGGATCGCCCACATTGCGTCGGGGTCTGCCCAGTGTCACCTGTGATGCTCCCTCGACCTTCGCGAGCAGCGCCCGGGTGAAGGTCAAGTGGAGAACGTATCCGCCCCGGCCTTACCGATCGAGAACTCTGCCGACTACGGAAGTGGTGCTATTATCCAGCGCTGTACGCCACCTTGCCGCCGACGATGGTTGCGGCCACGGGGATGTCTTTGATCTCTCGCGGGGCTACCTCGTTTGGGTCGGCTTCGAGAACCACGACGTCTCCCAGCTGGCCTTCCGTCAGGGTCCCCTTCAGTCCCTCTTCGAAGGCGAGGTAGGCGCTGTCCAGCGTCATGGACCGCAAAGCCCGGTCCACCGGGATCGCCTGCTCTGCCCCCAGGACCTGCCCGCCGCTGGTCCAGCGGCTTACGGCGGTGCCGATTGAGAGCAGTGGGCTTATGGGGGTCACAGGACTGTCGTTGTGCAGCCCGAACCGGATCCCCCTGCGCAGGGCCGAGGCGAGGGGATCTATGCGAGCGGCCCGCTCGGGACCGAGAAATATATCCCGGTGCCTGTCCCCCCAGTACCAGACGTGAGGAGCAAAGAAGGACACCGCTACCCCCAACTCCTCGATGCGGTCGAGCTGGTC